>CAMDJU010000216.1 GCA_945900695.1 Bordetella parapertussis
CACGAGTCGCTGATCATGCAGCAGTCCGACATCGGCGCGATTTCCGAGTCCATCAAAGACTGCCTGCGTTGCGGCAAGTGCAAGCCGGTGTGTGCCACCCACGTGCCGCGCGCCAATTTGCTCTACAGCCCGCGCAACAAAATTTTGGCCACCTCGCTGTTGATCGAAGCCTTTTTGTACGAAGAACAAACCCGCCGTGGGGTGTCAATCAAGCATTGGCAAGAGTTCGAAGACGTGGCCGATCACTGCACCGTGTGCCACAAGTGCGAGTCTCCTTGCCCGGTGAAGATTGATTTTGGTGACGTGACCATGAACATGCGCAACTTGTTGCGCAAGATGGGCAAAAAAACCTTTCGCCCCGGCAATGCGGTGGCCATGATGTTCCTCAATGCCACCAACCCAGAAACCATCAAGTTCATGCGCGCCGGCATGGTCGGGGTGGGCTTCAAGGTGCAGCGCTGGGCCAACGATGTGTTGCAGAAATTCATTCGCAAGCAAACCGCTCGACCGCCCTCCAGCGTGGGCACAGCGCCCATCAAAGAGCAGGTGATTCACTTCGTCAACAAAAAGATGCCCAAAGGCTTGCCCAATAAAACGGCACGGGCTTTGTTGGACATTGAAGACAGTGACTACGTGCCCATCATCCGCAATCCTCAGGCCACCAGTGCCGACAGCGAGGCGGTGTTTTACTTTCCCGGTTGTGGCTCCGAGCGTTTGTTCAGCCAAGTCGGCTTGGCCACGCAAGCCATGCTCTGGCATGCGGGTGTGCAAACCGTGCTGCCACCCGGTTATTTGTGCTGTGGCTACCCCCAGCGCGGTTCGGGCCAACAAGACAAGGCAGACAAAATCATCACTGACAACCGGGTGTTGTTTCATCGCGTGGCCAACACGCTGAATTATTTGGACATCAAAACAGTGGTGGTCAGCTGCGGCACCTGCTATGACCAATTGCAAGGCTACGAGTTTGACAAAATATTTCCCGGTTGCCGCATCGTCGACATCCACGAGTACTTGCTGGAAAAGGGCATCACACTGAATGCCGCACAGCAAGGCCAATACCTGTATCACGACCCGTGTCACAGCCCGATGAAGCAGCAAGACCCCATGAAGACGGTCAAGGCCTTGGTGGGCGATCAAGTGCTCAAAAGCGAGCGCTGCTGCGGCGAGTCAGGCACTTTGGGCGTCACCCGGCCCGATATTGCTACCCAAATTCGCTTTCGCAAAGAAGAAGAGTTGCGCTTGAACGAGGCCAGCTTGGCCCAAATGGGCGGTGGCGCGCCCGGGCCGGTCAAGATCTTGACCAGTTGCCCCAGCTGCTTGCAAGGTTTGTCTCGTTACGGTCAAGATTTGCAAAACGGCCTGCTTGAAGCCGACTACATCGTGGTCGAAATGGCCAAGCACATCTTGGGCGAAAACTGGATGCCCACCTACGTGGCGGCGGCCAATGACGGCGGTATCGAGCGGGTGTTGGTGTGATGGAGTCCCCATGGCTGGCCTGAGCACCGCCACCCCCAACCCCACCGGCATCACTTTGCACAACAAGTCCAAGGTGCTGGAGGTGTCTTTTGCCGACGGCCAAAGCTTTCGCATTCCGTTTGAGTTGATGCGCGTGTACAGCCCCTCTGCTGAAGTGAAAGGCCACGGCCCCGGTCAAGAGGTGCTGCAAACCGGCAAACGCGAGGTCGGCGTGATTGACTTGGCCTCGGTGGGCAATTACGCGGTGCAACCGACATTCAGCGATGGCCACGACAGCGGTATTTTTTCTTGGGACTACTTGTACATGCTGGGCTCGCAACAAGACGATTTGTGGGACCGTTACCAGCAGCGCTTGCAAGCTGCGGGCGTGGAGCGCGATGCACCCATGCCGGCCAAGTCTGCACCCGGCGACCCACAAGCCTGTGGCAGCCACTGATCCCTGGCGATGAGCAGCACCCATTTTGGTTTTCAGTCAGTTGACGAGCGTGACAAGTCGCGCATGGTGCGCGGCGTGTTCGACTCCGTGGCCAGCCGCTACGACCTGATGAACGACTTGATGTCGGCGGGTTTGCACCGCGCCTGGAAGGCCTACACCGTGATGGTGGCCGATGTGCGGCCTGGCATGCGGGTGCTCGACATTGCCGGCGGCACCGGTGACTTGGCAATGGCCTTTGCGCCTTTGGTGGGCGCGCAAGGTCAAGTGGTGCACACCGACATCAACGAGGCCATGCTGCGCACCGGGCGCGACCGTTTGATCGATGCGGGCTTTTCCTTGCCCACCCTGGTGTGCGATGCCGAGCAATTGCCTTTTCCTGATCAGTACTTTGACCGCGTCAGCGTGGCTTTTGGTTTGCGCAACATGACCCACAAGGACGCGGCCCTGAAAGAAATGCGCCGCGTGCTCAAACCCCAAGGGCGTTTGCTGGTGCTGGAGTTTTCCCGGGTGGCCAAGCCCCTGCAAAAAGCCTACGATTGGTATTCGTTCAACGTGTTGCCCAAGTTGGGGCAGTGGGTGGCAGGTGACCCAGACAGTTATCGCTACTTGGCAGAGTCGATTCGCATGCACCCAGACCAAGCGGGGTTAAAGACCCTCATGCAAGATAGTGGTTTTGGCCATGTGGATATTCACAACCTCAGCGCCGGGTTAGTGGCATTGCATGTTGCAATGCGTTGTTGACAGTGTTTTCGCGGTCTTTTTGACGGAGCATTCCCATGAAATTTTGGACCTTGATCCTCGCCAGTACCTTGGCATTCACCAGTTTGCATGCCGATGCCTCTAAGCGCTTGGGTGGCGGCAAGTCAGTGGGACAGCAGTCCAACAGCGCGACACAAAGCCAAGCGGCCAAGCCCGCCGCCCCGGCCCAGGCAACACCTGCCACAACGGCACCTGCGCCAGCAGCCGCCCAACCCCAACGCCGCCCTTGGGGCGCCATGCTGGGTGGCTTGGCCGCCGGCTTGGGGCTGGCTTGGTTGGCCCACTCCATGGGTTTGGGGGCCGAGTTTGGTCAGCTCTTGATGTTTGGCCTGTTGGCTCTGGTCATCATGATGGTGGTCGGCTACTTCATGCGCCGCCGCCAAGCGCAGTCGGCGCCCAGCCCTTTCGCGTTTGAAGGCGCTGGTGCTCCTGCCCAACCCCAAAGCCCGCCCCAATACAACCCCCGCAATGTGGGCAACGATGCCTCGGCCAGACCCTGGGAGGGGCAAACCGCTTCGTTCGAGCCGGCTACGCCAGCGCGCCAAGGCCTGAGCATTGGCTCCGGTGTCGCCGGGAGTGCCACCACCTGGGGCATCCCACCTGGTTTTGACGTCGAGGGCTTTGTGGCTGCCGCCAAACAAAACTTTGTCCACCTGCAAGATGCTTGGGATCGCTCTGACATTCCAGCCCTCAAGGCCATGATGACCGACACCATGCTGGACGAAATCAAGGTCCAGTTGGCCGAGCGTGAAGCCCTGGCACCGGGCCAAGTCAACAAGACCGAGGTGGTCAGCTTGCAAGCCCAGTTGCTGGGCATTGAAGAACTGGAAAACGACTTCCTGGCCAGCATCGAGTTCACCGGTTTGATCCGTGAAGACCCCAGCGCTGGTCCCAGCCCGTTCCGTGAAATCTGGAACATGGGCCGACCCAAGCACGGCCAAATGGGCTGGTTGGTTGCGGGGGTGCAAGCCCTGCAGTAAAAATCGCTGCACACGATCGGGAATAATCGGGGACTATGGAAACACAGTCCCCTTTTTCTTGGTGGGTTCAACAGGCCCAAGCCATCGCCAGCCGCATCCAACCGCCGGCTTGGCTGATCGATGAGGGTCAGCAGCGGGCAGTGTTGCTGATCAACCATGTGCTGATGCAAGAGCCCCAGGCTTGCGAGCGCCTGCGCCGTGTGGCCGGTCAACGGGTTGAGGTGCGTTGGCGCCAGTTCAACTTCTGCGTAGTGTTCACCCCGGCTGGTTTGATCGACAAGGCTGAACCGTTTCAAAAACCGCATTTGGTGTTGGAAGTGGCCGAGCCTTCTCCCTTGGCGCTGGCCAAGTCTTTGGCCAGCGGGCAAAAACCCCCCATCCACATCGAGGGCGATGTGCAACTCGCCGCCGAGGTCAATTGGCTCATCGACCATGTGCGCTGGGATTTGGAAGAAGACCTATCCCGCTTGTTGGGCGACGCCCGTGCCCATGTGGTCATGGGCGTGGCCCGACAAATGGCCCAGGCCCTGCGCCAATGGATGGCCCGCTCGGGTGCCAGCCCTGGGGCGCGCACCGATGGCCGGGTTGGGTTTCCATGACGCGCATGTTTCGCGGTATTTTTATTCTCTGGGTGGTGTTTCGCCACGGCCTGGACGAGCTGGTTTTGTCGGGCTTTCAACAACCCGCCTTGCGCTTGTTGCGCCGCGTGGTCAGCCTGGGGCGCAATTTATCCACCCCGCGCGGCCAACGCTTGCGCGAGGCGCTGGAGTCGCTGGGCCCCATCTTTGTCAAGTTCGGCCAAGTCTTGTCCACCCGGCGCGACTTGCTGCCCACCGACATTGCCGACGAATTGGCCTTGCTGCAAGACCGGGTGCCGCCGTTTTCATCCGATGTGGCGGTGGCCACCATTGAGCGTGCTCTGGGCGCTCGGGTGAATGAATTGTTTGTGTCGTTTGACCGTGTGCCTGTCGCCAGTGCATCCATTGCCCAGGTGCACTTTGCCCAGAGGCGTGGCAAAGACGGTCAGGTGCGCGAGGTGGCGGTCAAGGTGTTGCGCCCGGGCATGCTCAGCGCGATTGAAAAAGACCTGGGGTTGATGCGCACCATGGCGCAGTGGTTGGACCGCTTGTCCAGCGACGGCAAGCGCTTGAAGCCGCGCGAGGTGGTGGCCGAATTTGACAAATACCTGCACGACGAACTGGATCTGGTGC
>CAMDJU010000217.1 GCA_945900695.1 Bordetella parapertussis
ACGGTGCTGGTGCACAGTGTGGCTTTTGCGGTCAATCCCTCGCTGTATGCCGATGCCGGCTATGACGCCTTGAAAGACTTTGTGCCTTTGGCCCTGGGCCCCAAGACACCCAACATCATCACCGTCAATCCCAGTGTGGCGGCCAAAACCCTGCCCGAATTGGTCGAAGCCGCCAAGAAAACACCCATGAGCTACGCCTCATCGGGCATTGGCACCACCACCCATTTGTCCATGGAGCGGCTGAAAACCGCCGCCAAAGTGGACATCACCCATGTGCCCTACCAACCGGCCGCTGCCATCAACGCGGTGGTGGCGGGGCACACCCCCATGGCCTCCACCTCCATGCCGCCGGCTGTACCGCAAATCAAGGCGGGCAAACTCAAAGCCCTGGCCGTGACCAGTGCCACCCGCTCGCCGCTGCTGCCCGATGTGCCCTCGATCACCGAGTTTGGCTACAAAGAGTTTGACGACTACACCTGGTTTGGTTTCATGGCCCCGATGGGCACGCCACCGGCCGTGATCGAGCGCTTCAATGCCGCGCTGAACCGGGCCATGGAGTCGCCCGAGGTCACCGAAAAATTCACCCAACTGGGGCTGGCATCCACCCGCAACACCAGCGCTGAATTTGGCGCTTTTTTGCGCACCGAGGTGCCCAAATGGGCGGCCGTGGTGAAAAGCTCAGGCGCCCAAGCCAATTGACCCATTCACCCACCGAAACGCGGCAGGCTCAGCGCGCTGAGTGAGACCTGCATTTCTCCTTGACTTCACTTATTACAAGACATGAAACATCTTCTCTACCGCGGCTTCGCTGCCACTGCTGCCCTGACCCTGGGTCTTTTGATGGGCTGTGCCACGCCCCAAGGTGCTGACTACCAACCTCAACGCGGGCAAAGTGGCAAAGACGTGATTTGGATTCCCACCTCCCCCGAGTTGGTGACCCGCATGCTCAACATGGCCAAGGTCACCAGCCAAGATATCGTCTACGACTTGGGTGCGGGCGACGGCATCATTGCCATCACGGCTGCCAAACAGTTTGGTGCCCGCGCCTATGGCATCGAATACAACCCCCAAATGGCCTTGCATGCGCAAAACAATGTGCGTGCCGCCGGTGTGGCCGACAAGGTGAGCATCCGCCAAGGCGATATCTTTGAAGAAAAGTTCGACGAAGCCACCGTGGTCACCATGTACCTGTTGCCCCACCTGAATTTAAAGCTGCGCCCGACCCTGCTCAAAATGAAGCCGGGCACGCGCATCGTCTCGCATGCCTTTGATATGAACGAATGGGAGGCCGACGAAAAAGTCAGCCAGGAATACGCCCATGCCTTTATGTGGGTGGTGCCCAGCCCTGTGGAGGGGACATGGACACTCCAAGAAGTCGACAGCAAAGCACAGGTTCAGTTGGACATTCAGCAAAGCTTTCAACGCATCGGTGGCAGCATCACCGAGCGCGGGCGCAAAACCCCTTTGCTGGGCGCGCAATTGCGCGGTGACAAGATCGCTTTCCAGTACATGGGGGCAGACCAGCAACTGCGCAGTGTCACCGCCCAAGTCAATGGCAACCGCATGAATGGCGTCACCTCTTTGCAAGGCGGCCAACTGCCAATTGAGGCCATTCGCCGCTGATCCCCTGTGTGCGCACCAACCGCGCTGAAACGAGACGACGATGAGCCAAACCACAGACACGCACACCCAACCCCAACACCTGCTGAGCCCCTTGGGGGCAGTCGCCCTGATCGTCGGCATTGTGATTGGTGCCGGCATTTTCAAAACCCCCGCCATGGTGGCCGGCATCACCGGTGACGTGGGCTGGGTGGTGGCCGTTTGGCTGATCGGTGCGCTGATCTCGTTGATGGGGGCCCTGTGCTATGCCGAGCTGTGCACCGCCTACCCGCATGCGGGCGGTGACTATCATTTTTTGCACCGCGCCTTTGGCCGCCATGTGTCTTTTTTATACGCCTGGGCCCGCGCCACGGTGATCAACACCGGCTCCATCGCCTTGTTGGCCTTTGTGTTCGGAGACTATTTCAGCCAAGTATGGTCTTGGGGAGAGCATGGCAACGCTTATTGGGCATTTGCCATTGTGCTGGCGCTGACCGCCATCAACATCTTGGGGGTGAATGCATCGGCGCGTGTGCAAATGGTGCTGACTGCTTTTGAAGTGCTGGGTTTGCTGGCCGTGGTGGTGGCCGGCTTTATCCTCCCGTCCGCAAGCGCCGCCGCACCCGCTGCTTTTTCCAGCACCCCGCCCTTGGCCATGATGGGCCTGGCCCTGGTTTTTGTGCTGCTCACCTTTGGTGGCTGGAACGAGGCGGCCTATGTGTCGGCAGAGCTCAAAGGCGGCAGCCGCACCATGGTGCGCGTCATCGTTGTCAGCATGGTGGTCCTCTCCCTCATTTACCTGTTGGTCAACTTGGCTTTGCTGCATGGCCTGGGCTTGAAAGGGCTGGCTGAGAGCAAAACCGCTGCCTCTGACTTGTTGGGTCTGGCCTTTGGTCCCTGGGCCCAAAAAGCTTTGGGCTTGTTTGTGGCCATTGCCGCTTTGACCAGCATCAACGCCACCATGGTGGTGGGGGCGCGCACCAGTTTTGCCCTGGGGCGCGATTGGCGCAGCTTGGGCGCCCTGGGCCAATGGCAAAGTCACACCGGCAGTCCCACCCGGGCCTATGTGTTCCAAGCGGTCATCAGCATGGCCTTGATCGCTTTGGGCACCCAAGAGACCGATGGGTTTTCGGCCATGGTGGAGTTCACCGCACCGGTGTTTTGGGGCTTTTTGTGCCTGGTGGGCTTGTCACTGTTTTGGTTGCGCTGGCGCGACCCCAGCACAGCGCGGCCTTTTAAAGTGCCCTTGTACCCACTGACCCCAGCGGTGTTTTGCTTGGCCTGTGCTTACCTCACCTACTCCAGCATTGGCTACGCCATCAGCCAAAACGCCATCCATGTGGCTTTGTTCTTATTGCTCAGCGGTGTGGCGGCCTTGGTGGTGCTGCACTGGCGCGAAAAACAAATCAACAGACAATGAGCGCGCCCGGAGGGACCGGGCCGCGCACCCTCACTGTTTTTGCGCCGTCAAGGGCACTGAAGCACTGAGCACTTGCTGCTGGGCTTGCAAACGGCCCGCATCCACCGTGCCCGTGACCTTGGCCACGCTGCCGTCCCCGCGCTGGTATTCAAAACTGAATTCGCTGCCACGCAAACGGCCTTTTTCGACCTTGTGGGTGGCGCCTTGCAAGCTCAGGCTGCCATTGAACATTTGGTCTTTTTGCTCCAAACGCAATTGCCCGGTTTGACCGCCCAATTGCAGCGACCATTGGCCTTCGATGCGTGCCGGGATGATCCAAAAATAGCCACGTCCCCGATCACTGTCGATGTTTTCGTCGGGGGTCCAATCGTCCATATTGAAGGAGTTGGACACCACCCGGGTGCCTGGCTTCATTTTTTGCAAGATGGGTTTGAGGCGCAAATTGAGTTGCGGCAGCAGGTACAGGGTGACCACGGTGGCGGATGAAAAGTCTTCCGCAAAAATATCGCCGCGGATGATGCGCACCTTGTCCTTGAGGCCGGCGCGCTCCACATTGCGCTGGGCCAAAGCCGCCATCTCAGGGTTGTATTCAATGCCGACGGAGCGCGCGCCGTGGTTCAAGGCTGCGGCGATGGCGATCTTGCCATCACCCGCGCCCAAGTCATACACCAAGTCTTTGTCGGTGACCTGCGCGGTGCGCAGCATTTTGTCAATCAGTTGATCGGGGGTGGGCACCCAGACCACGTCTTTGCCCGATTGGCCCACGGTGGGCTTGTATTGATCGTCGCCCATGGTTTGGGCTGAGGCGGTGAAGGCCAGGCTCAGGCCCAGCAGGGCGGTCGCCCAAAAGTGTTTACCAACGTGACGCATGTGCTTGCTCCTTGTAGTGGGGGGTGTTTAATCAGTCAAGCGCGCAGTTTAATGAAAGACCATATCTGTCGCGCGGACAAGGGAATCGACCTGTATGGGCGCACAGCCTATGGCCGAGTGCTCTCATCTCGGTCGGCATACAGGCCCTGCTACGATTTGCCGCATGCAAACCTATTTGGTCGGTGGTGCGGTGCGGGACGCCTTGCTCGGGATGCCAGACGCCGACCGCGACTGGGTGGTGGTGGGCAGCACGCCCCAAGCCATGGTGGCGGCGGGGTTCACCCCAGTGGGCAAAGACTTTCCGGTGTTTTTGCACCCGCACACCCGAGAAGAACATGCCTTGGCCCGCACCGAACGCAAAACCGCACCGGGCTACAAAGGCTTTGTGGTGCATGCAGCGCCCGATGTCACTCTCGAGCAAGATCTGGCGCGGCGCGACTTGACCATCAACGCCATCGCCCAAGACGAACAAGGCCAGTTGATCGACCCGCATGGCGGCCAGCGCGACCTGAAAGCCAAACTGCTGCGCCATGTGACCGATGCCTTCCGCGAAGACCCGGTGCGCATCTTGCGCGTGGCGCGCTTTGCCGCACGCTGGCCTGACTTTGCAGTGGCCCCTGCCACCCAGGCCCTGATGCAAGACATGGTGCTTGCTGGAGAAGTGGATGCCTTGGTGCGCGAACGCGTGTGGCAAGAGCTGGCCAAGGGCTTGATGGCCACTCGCCCCTCGCGCATGTTGCAGGTGCTGCGCGCCTGCGGCGCCTTGGCGCGCTTGTTGCCCGAGGTGGACCGCTTGTACGGCGTTCCGCAACCCACAGAGCACCACCCCGAAATCGACACCGGCGTGCACCTGGAGATGGTGCTCGACCACAGCGCCCAGATCGGCGCACCGCTGGAGGTGCGCTTTGCCGCCTTGTG
>CAMDJU010000218.1 GCA_945900695.1 Bordetella parapertussis
GACTTGGGTGCGTTGGTATACAGGCGGTCTTTCAACACATCCAAATAAAATGCGCCCAAATCTTCAGAGCAATAGATCTGTAATTTGGACACCACGGGGTGAAACTCATAGACCTTGAAGTGAGCCAAAATATCGGCTTGCATTTGCGCAGCGCGACTCAAGGCAAAGCGATCGATTTCTAAAAGGTCGGCATCGGCCACGGCATCTTTGGCCGGATCGAAATCATTTACGTTGGCCAACAAGAAACGCAAAGTGTTGCGTATGCGGCGATAGGCATCGACCACACGCGCCAAAATTTTGTCGTCGATATTCAGGTCGCCCGAGTAGTCGGTGGAGGCCACCCACAAACGCACAATTTCGGCGCCCATCTTGTCGCTGATCTCTTGGGGGGCAACCACATTGCCCAAGCTCTTGCTCATTTTGCGGCCTTGGCCGTCAGTGGCAAAACCGTGCGTGAGCAAACCGCGATAAGGCGCGCGATCGTACAAAGCGCAACCCAGCAGCAAAGAACTGTGGAACCAACCGCGGTGTTGGTCGTGGCCTTCTAAGTACAAGTCGGCTTCAGGCCCCACGTCATGGAAAGGCTTGCGATCGTATGCATCTTTATGGCTGCCGCGCAGCACGTGCTGGAACGTAGAACCCGAGTCAAACCACACTTCCAAAATGTCGGTGCTCTTGGTGTAGTTGGGGGCCTCGGCTGCCCCCAAAATTTCTTCGGTCGTGACACGGCTCCAAGCTTCAATACCGCCTTGTTCAACAATGCTGGCGGCTTGGTCCAAAATTTCCATGGTGCGGGGATGCAACTCACCCGAATCTTTGTGCAGGAAGAAGGGCACGGGCACGCCCCAGCTGCGCTGACGAGAAATACACCAGTCAGGGCGGTTGGCAATCATGTCGCGCAAACGCGTCTTGCCGTTTTCTGGATAAAAGTGGGTTTGATCGATGGCATCAAGGGCCAACTGACGCAATGTCTTGGCCGCTTTGTCTTGGGTAAAGACGCCAGCACCTTCGTCCATGCGCACAAACCACTGCGCTGCAGCGCGGTAGATGACGGGTGTTTTGTGGCGCCAGCAATGCGGGTAGCTGTGGGTGATGCCATAAGTGGCCATCAGTCGATTGCTTTCGCCCAACACCTCGATGATGCGAGGGCAGGCCTTCCAAATATTCATACCACCAAATAGCGGCAAGTCTTCGGCATAGCTGCCGTTACCTTGAACGGGGTTCAAGATGTCGTCATAGGCGAGGCCATTGGCCACGCAAGAATTAAAGTCATCCACGCCATAGGCTGGTGATGAATGGACGATGCCTGTGCCATCTTGCGCGCTCACATAGTCGGCGACATAGACAGGTGAGAAGCGTTGGTAGCCTTCATGCACGTCGTACAAGGGATGCTTGAAATTCAACCCGCCTAACTTGTCACCAGTGGCAGTGGCCACGACCTGACCTTCTAGCTTATAGCGCTCCAAACACTTTTCAACCAAAGACTCGGCCAAGACCAAGAAGCCCTTGTCGGTGTTCACCAATGCATAAGCCAATTCAGGGTTCACGTTGAGGGCTTGGTTAGCAGGCAAGGTCCAAGCGGTGGTGGTCCAGATCACCACAAAGGCGTGCTTAGACTGCGTGGGCAATGTTTCCAAGCCAAAGGCCTTGGCCAATGCCGCGTTGTCTGCCGCTTCAAACGCGACATCCAAGGTGTCGCTCTTTTTGTCTGCGTATTCAATTTCAAATTCAGCCAAAGAAGAGCCGCAATCGAAACACCAGTAAACAGGCTTGAGACCGCGGTAGACAAAGCCGCGTTCGATCACACGTTTGAAGGCGCGGATTTCACCGGCTTCATTGGCAAAGTCCATGGTGCGATAAGGACGCTCCCAATCGCCCAATACGCCCAAGCGTTTGAAGTCTTCGCGCTGCTGCTCAATTTGCTCGGTGGCAAAAGCGCGACTTTTGGCCTGCATGTCGTCGCGCGTGAGTTTGCGGCCATGCAATTTTTCAATCGCGTTTTCAATGGGCAAGCCGTGGCAATCCCAACCTGGAATGTATTGCGCGTCAAAGCCAGCCAATTGCTTGGACTTGACGATCATGTCTTTGAGCACTTTGTTCAGCGCGTGGCCAATGTGCAAATTGCCATTGGCGTAGGGTGGGCCATCGTGCAGCACAAACAAAGGTGCGCCTTGTCGGGCCAAACGCAGTTTTTGATAGAGACCTTGGTCGCTCCAAGCTTGGGTCCAGGCTGGCTCACGCTTGGGCAAATCGCCCCGCATCGCAAAGGCGGTGTCGGGCATGTTCAGGGTGGCGCGGTAATTTGTTTTTGGTTCAGACATTGTTCAAAGCGTCATTGTTTGGGTGGCCTGTGCAGCCTTGTACCTAGCGGCGAAAAATGCACGCGCATCGTCACAGTCCTTGGCAATGCCCACAGTCAGGGCTTCCAAGCTGTCGTACTTGAGTTCGTCGTGTAATTTGTGCAGCAAGTCAACTCGGATGATTTTACTGTAGCCGCCTTCGAGCCCAAGCTGGGTTGGCCAGTCTAGGCAATGGGTTTCCAAGAGCACCCTGCCACCATTGACATCTTGGGGGTCCAAAGAAGGACGGATGCCTAAATTGGCCACGCCAGGCAGGGCTTGGGGGCTTAAGCCATGGACTTCTACGTTAAAAATACCGCTGGCTGCGGGTTGCCAGTGACTGAATCTCAAATTAAGGGTTCTGAAGCCGTCCTCTGCACCCTCCATCGAGGCACCTAAGCCACGTCCCAGCTTTCGACCATGCACGACGTGGCCGCTGATGCTGTAGGGTCGTCCCAACAGGCGGGTGACACCTTGCATGTCGCCTCTGCCTAGGGCTTCTCTGACAGCTGAGCTTGAAACTCTGAGGCCATGCACTTCGTAGCTGTTCATGCGGGCCACATCAAAGCCTAGGCGCTGACCGGCTGTATCGAGCATGGTGTAGTCGCCAGCGCGCTTGGCGCCAAAGCGGAAATCATCGCCCACCAACAAATATTTGACACCCAAACCTTTGACCAGAACAGACTGGATGAAGTCTTCAGGTGATTGACTTGCCAGACGTTTGTCAAAGGGCAACACCACAACTTGATCGATGCCACAGCGCTCAAGTTCAAGTAATTTGTCACGCAGGGTTGCAATTCGCGCAGGGGCCAATTCAGGCTTGTGATGAAGCTTTGCAAAAAAATCTCTGGGGTGTGGCTCAAAGGTCATGACGCAGCTGGGCACCCCCCGATGCGCCGCTTCGTTGATTAAAAGCGCCAGCATGGCCTGGTGGCCGCGGTGGACGCCGTCAAAGTTACCGATGGTCAAGGCGCATTGCTGGGCCCTGTCTGGGTGGTTGAATCCGCGAAATACCTTCATGCTGCTTGGGTCATAAAAATGAATTGATTACAGGGTATATTGTGACCGACCAGAAGGGCTGGCCTGTTATCGTTTCATGGGATGGTTTTGCCGTTGAATGGAGGCGCATGTGAAGGTCTTGAAATTGTCTGCTCAGGGGCTTCCGCAGTCTTGGATTTCATTGGAACAAGCTGTGGTTTATTACGCTGCCGAAGATGTCCGCTGGGAAGCAGGTCAGGAAATTGCTGTTTTTCGCGGCGGCCACAATGCCATCACGGGCGAGCAGTCCATCATCAAGGTCAACAGCATCATTGGCACCCGAGGTGTTCACGGCATCAATCCTTTCGAACTGCGCCCTGGCTTGACCAACAGTAAATTGTTTGTTCGCGATCGCAATGTGTGTGCTTATTGCGGCCAGCGATTCCATGAATCAGATCTCACCCGCGAGCACATCGTGCCCTTTGCTCAAAATGGCATCGACAATTGGATGAACGTGGTTACGGCCTGTCGCTCATGCAATCACCGAAAAAGCAGCCGCACGCCAGAGCAGGCAGGCATGCCCTTGTTTTATACCCCTTATGTTCCCAGTCTCTGGGAAGATTTCATTTTGCGAAACCGCAGAATCTTGACGGATCAAATGGCGTTTTTAATGGCACATGTGCCTCAAAACTCCAGATTGATCGATTAGGTGTTGAGCCTGCCTTAAGCAAAGACGCCAGCAGTCTCCTGCATGCTGTCTGACACCTCGCCCAAGTGATGCAGGGTGTCACCAAATGTCATTTCCAGCTGCGTCAATTTTTTGAAGTAGTGGCTCACGATGTATTCGTCCGTCACGCCAATACCGCCGTGCAATTGCACGGCTTGTTGGCCCACATAGCGCATGGAATTGCCCAGCTGGTATTTGGCACGGGCCATGGCTTGGTGGCGCTCAGCAGCAGGAGCGTTCAGCTTCAAGCTGGCGTAATAGCTCATTGAGCGACCCAATTCCAATTGCATTTTCATATCGGCCACACGGTGACGCAGGGCCTGGAAGGTGGCAATGGTGGCATTGAACTGCTTGCGGGTGTTCATGTAATCCACGGTGATGGCCATGGTTTTGTCCATCACACCCACTGCTTCAGCGCAGGCACAGGCAATGCCAATGTCCACGGCGTGGCTCAATGCGGTTTGACCGTCTAGGGTGACCAAGCTGGCAGGGCATTGGTTGAGCTGAAGCTCTGCAGCGCGTCCGCCCTCTTGGGTGCCATAGCCCGTTGTTGAGCAGCCCGTGGCATCTTTGGCCACCAAGAACAATGCCAATTTGCCAGACGCCATGGCAGGCACCAAATAGGCGTCGGCGTGATCGCCCACAGCGACCAAACTCTTTGTTCCTGAAATCTGCCATTGACCATTTTGTTGCTGCGCTTGTGCATCGCATTTGTGAGTGTTGTAACGCGATTTGCGTTCTTGGTATGCCAAGAC
>CAMDJU010000219.1 GCA_945900695.1 Bordetella parapertussis
TTTGCGGGTATCTTGCTGTCAATCGCCCTGTGCCCCCTGCTGACACCCACGCTTTGGCACCATCACTTCGGCAAGATCGCCGCCGGCTGGGCCTTGTCTTTCTTGCTGCCATTTGCCGTGGTCTATGGACCCGGCCTGGCGTCTGCCAACTTTGTGCATGCCCTGCTGGCCGAATACATCCCCTTCATCATTTTGCTAACGGCGCTCTATACCGTCTCGGGCGGCATTTTTATTCGCGGCAACCTGCATGGCAGCCCGGGGCTCAATACCGCGATCTTGGGCTTGGGTGCCGTGTTGGCCAGTGTGATGGGCACCACCGGCGCATCGATGCTGCTGATCCGACCCTTGATCCGCGCCAATGACAACCGCAAGCATGTGGCCCATGTGGTCATCTTCTTCATTTTCATTGTCTCCAACGCAGGTGGTTCGCTCACGCCTTTGGGCGACCCGCCACTGTTCTTGGGTTTTCTCAAGGGCGTTGATTTCTTCTGGACGCTCAAGACCCTGCTGCCCGAAACCCTGTTTTTGGTGGGCAGCTTGCTGGCCATTTTCTACGCGCTCGATGCCTGGATGTATCACCGCCGTGAAGAGGTTCTGCCGGTTGATCCAACACCTGACAGCCGATCCATCGGTTTTGACGGTGCTGGCAATTTTGTGCTGCTGGCTCTGATCGCCGCGCTGGTGCTGATGAGCGGCGTCTGGAAAAGCAGTGTGGCTTTTGAGGTCTGGGGTACCGAGGTCGGTCTGCCCGGTCTGATGCGCGACCTGGGTCTGGTGCTCGTCACCTTGCTGTCCCTGCGGATGACGCCGACACAGGTGCATGCTGATAACCAATTCGGCTGGGCTCCGATGCTGGAAGTGGCCAAGCTGTTTGCTGGCATTTTTCTGACCATCATCCCGGTGATTGCGATGCTCAAGGCTGGCGTCAACGGCCCGTTTGGCGCGGTGGTCTCGGCGGTCACCCGGCCCGATGGCAGCCCTGATGTGCTGATGTACTTCTGGATCACCGGTGCCCTGAGCTCCTTTTTGGACAACGCACCGACCTATCTGGTGTTCTTCAACACCGCCGGCGGCGACCCTCAAGTGTTGATGACCACGCTGGCACCCACTTTGGCAGCCATTTCTGCTGGCGCAGTGTTCATGGGCGCCAACAGCTATATCGGCAATGCGCCGAATCTGATGGTCAAGGCGATTGCCGAAGACCGGGGCGTGAAGATGCCCAGCTTTTTTGGCTACATGCTGTGGTCGGGGGGCATCCTGATTCCCTTGTTCATCATCATGGGTTTCATTTGGTTCCGCTGAAGACGGAACCCATTTCGAGGATAGGTACTGTGAAAAAGCCCCGCATTTTGATTGCCCGCACCGTTTTTCCTGAAGTGGTGACCCGGTTGCAACAGCACTTTGACGTCACCGATAACCAAGCCGATGTGGCCTGGACCAAGGCCGAATGGACAGACCGTTTGCGTGAGCATGTGGGTGCCTTCAGCATGGGCATTGACCCGGTGGACGAAGCCGTGCTGCAGGCCTGTCCGCAGCTCAAGATCTGCGCCAACATGTCGGTGGGCTACAACAACCTGGATGTGCCCGCCATGACCCGCCATGGCGTGTTGGCCACCAATGCCCCCGATGTGCTGACCGAAACCACCGCTGACTTTGGCTTTGCCCTGATGATGGCCGCAGCCCGGCGGGTGAGCGAGAGCGAGCATTTTTTGCGCGCTGGCCAGTGGAAGCAATGGCGCTACGACTTGTTCGCCGGTGCCGAGGTGCATGGCAGCACCCTGGGGATCATGGGCATGGGGCGCATTGGCCAGGCCATCGCGCGCCGTGGTGCGCATGGCTTTGGCATGCAAGTGGTCTATCACAACCGCAGCCGCTTGGCCCCCGATACCGAGGCCGCTTGTGGGGCCCGCTATGTGGGCAAAGACGAATTGCTGCAAAGCGCCGATCACCTGGTGCTGGTGGTGCCTTATTCCAAAGAGGCCCATCACACCATCGGTGCGTCGGAGATCGCCCGCATGAAGCCCACCGCTACCTTGACCAACATCGCGCGCGGCGGCATTGTGGACGACGCTGCCTTGATTGCCGCCTTGCGCGAGGGCCGCATTGCAGCGGCTGGCTTGGATGTGTTTGAGGGCGAGCCCGCGCTCAACCCCGGCTTTTTAGGCTTGAAAAATGTGGTGCTCACCCCGCACATTGCCAGCTCCACCGTGGCCACGCGCTTGGCCATGGCCCATTTGGCGGCCGACAACCTGATCGGCTACCTCACCGAAGGCAAAGCGCGCACACCGCTCAACCCCGAGGTGCTGGGAATGCCCCGGTGAGCGAAACCTCCACCTGGGTGGCCCTGGCGGCTTGCGCGGTCTGTGTTGTGCTGGCACTGTTGCTGTGGCGCCGCACCACGCCCGAGCCAGACCCCGCCCACAGCGAAGCCTGGGCCCAGCTGCACGAGCGGCTCAACCGCTTAGAGCGCGACATGCGCCTCGAAGTGGGCGAGTCCGCACGGGGTGCACGCCAAGAGTTGTCGCTCAATTTGGCGCAGTTTCAGCAGTCGCAAACCGAGCAATTGGGCTTGATGCAAAAAAATCTGGGCGACACCTTGAACACCCAGTTGCAAGCGCTGGGCGAGGGCAATGCGCGGCGCATGGCCGAGGTGCGCGATACGCTGGACCAGCAACTCCAGCAATTGCAAAAAACCAATGCCGCCAAGTTGGACGAGATGCGCCAAACCGTGGACGAAAAACTGCAAACCACCTTGGAAGCGCGCCTGAGCGAAAGCTTCAAACAAGTGGCCGAGCGTTTGGAACAAGTGCACCAAGGCTTGGGCCACATGAAAACCTTGGCGCAAGGCGTGGGCGACTTGCAGCGGGTGTTGAGCAATGTGAAAACCCGTGGCATTTTTGGCGAGGTGCAACTCGAGGCTTTGCTGGAACAGGTGCTGACCATCGAGCAATACGGCAAGCAAGTGGAAACCAAGCCGCGCAGCAACCAGCGGGTGGACTTCGCCATCAAGCTGCCTGGCCGAAGTGACGATGGGGCTACGGTGTGGTTGCCCATCGACGCTAAGTTTCCCCGCGAAGACTACGAGCGCCTGCTCGACGCACAAGACCGCGCCGACCCCATCGCCGCCGAAGCTTCGGCCAAGGCCATGGAGTCACGCATTCGCCAAGAGGCCAAAAGCATTGCCGAAAGTTATTTGGCGCCACCCCACACCACCGACTTTGCGATTTTGTTTTTGCCGGTAGAGGGCTTGTATGCCGAGGTGCTGCGCCGCCCTGGCCTGATGGACAGCTTGCAGCGCGATTACCGCGTCACCTTGGCAGGCCCCACCACCTTGCTCGCGATTTTGAACAGCTTGCACATGGGCTTTCGCACCTTGGCTTTGGAGAAACAAGCCTCCGAGGTGTGGAAGGTGCTGGGCGCGGTCAAAACCGAGTTCGACCGCTATGGCGAATGGGTGGCCAAGGTGCGCGAGCAGGTACAAAAAGCGGCAGACACCTTGGACCGCGCCGACACCCGCAGCAAGCAAATGCGCCGTGTTTTGAAAGGCGTGGAGGCCTTGCCCGAGGCCGAGGCCTTGGCACGCTTGCCTTTGAACCCAGACCCTGAGGAAGGCTTGGACAACGATGCAGGTTGAAACTTGAACCCTGAGTTGGCACGGTTGATCGCCGGGCAAATTTTTTTACACGCCTGCATGACCGGCATGCGCATGGCCGGTCCCTTGCTGGCCCTGCGCGAAGGCTACTCCGAGTTGGCTGTGGGTTTGTTGCTGGCCATGTTTGCCCTGACCCAGGTGTTTCTGGCTTTGCCTGCCGGTCGCTATGCCGATCGCCATGGCTTGAAGCGCCCGGTGGGCTGGAGCGTTGTGGCGGGCAGCCTGGGCACCGGCTTGGCGGTGATGTGGCCCACATTTCCGGTGCTGTGCATCAGTGCCTTGTTCACCGGCGGCGCCACTGGTGCGGCCGTCATCGCTTTGCAGCGCCATGTGGGGCGGCGTGCCAGCGGCATGACCGAGCTCAAGCAGGCCTTCAGTTGGTTGGCCATCGGGCCGGCCATTTCCAACTTCATTGGGCCTTTTTTCGCGGGCTTGTTGATTGACCATGCGGGGTTTCGCGCGGCGTTTTTCATGCTCGCCATGCTTCCATTGTTGGCTTGGTGGTGGGTGCGTCAGGTGCAGGAACTGCCTGCCATCGTGGTTGACCCCGAACAGCCCAAGCGCAGCGCCTGGGACTTGTTCAAGCTGCCCATGTTTCGGCGCATGTTGTGGATCAATTGGGTGATGGCCTCATGCTGGGATGTGCACACCTTTGTTGTGCCCGTGATGGGCCATGAACAAAACCTCAGTGCCTCGGCCATTGGCAGCATCTTGGGCGGTTTTGCCATCGCCGCCGCTTTGATTCGCTTGGCCTTGCCGGGCTTGGTGCACCGGGTTCAAGAATGGCAAGTGATATCAGGCTCGATGCTGGTCACCTGTATTTTGTTGGTGTTGTACCCCTTCAGCCAAGGCGCATGGATGATGGGCGGTTGTTCGGTGTTGCTGGGCTTTTCACTCGGCGTGATTCAGCCCATGTTGATGAGCATGCTGCACCAAATCACCCCCCACGAGCGCCACGGAGAAGCCATTGGACTGCGTTTGATGGCCATCAATGCATCCAGTGTGGCCATGCCCATGTTGTTTGGCTTGGCGGGTGCCTTTTTGGGCAGTGCAGGGGTGTTTTGGTCGGTGGCCGCCTGGGTGGGTGTCAGCACCCGCACGGCACTGCGCCTCAAGATGGACA
>CAMDJU010000220.1 GCA_945900695.1 Bordetella parapertussis
GGGGGTGGCTGTTCAGCGTGTGGCAATCTTTTTAAAGTAATTTTTTTGGACTTGCTTGGTTAAAAAAATAAGCTATTTGGTATGTGTTTTTTGACATTTGTGTGAGAGTGGTTTCATCTTTTCCAAGTCAAGCCGATACTCTTGTGCCACCACAGAAATGTGGGGCTTGTTCACTGCCATGGAAAACCAATGGACCGCACCCCGTTAGTCAAACTGCTGCTCATATCGGCCCTCTCGGCGGGATTGGTCGTGCCTTTGTTTTTTTATTCGCGTGGCCTGTTGCGCCAAGCCGAGCAAGCCTTGGCTGTTGCGCAAGCGCCTGAGGCATCTGAAAAAGAAAGCCCCGGCGCTGATACACCAGACAAAGATGCCAGTGGTCATGCACAGGCCGACAGCGAATCGCCACAAGCCCATTCCGATCCAGCCCCTGCCAAGCCCCAAGATGCGGGGAATGCTGGTTCAGAGACTGCGGCCCACGCTGCACCCGCCATGACCTTGGTCCAGGCCAGCACGCTGCCAACCGATCAAGCCGGGCTGGCCAATGCGGATAAACCCAATGACCCCACCGCGCAAGATGCCGGTGCGCAGGCTTACAAGCCGCCTTTGTTTGGCAGTTGTAAACGCATGTTTCAGCAATTGCAAAAACAAGTGGTGGCCGAGGGTGAGTACAAAGCCTTTGCCTTTGCTTTTGATGGCAAGACGGCCAACTGCGCCGAATATGTATCGAATAAAAGCTCGCGCCACGCTCGCGCCGTGGTGGTGAAAAACTGCCAAGAAGACCGGGCTGTCGCCAAGCGCTATGTGGCTTGCCTTTTGTATGAAGTCCAATGAGATCAGGGAGCCGGTGATGAACTGTTTGCAATGCCACAACCCCTTGCCCTTGACCGCCAATTTCTGCGGCAAATGCGGCACGACCATCCCGGGTAAAAATAAAAAGCCGCAACCCAAACCCGATTCAGACCTTGACGCGGCGGATGCGTCAGCCAAAGAGGACGGCATCGATTTGCTGGCCTACGTCAAGCACCAGCGAGCCAGCCAGCCTGGGCAGGAAACCGCTGACCCAGTCACATCGGACCACGAACAGGTGGTGGTGGAAGCATTGCCCCCAGCACCAGCGGAATCGGTATCTGTGCATGCCAGCCACCTAACCTCTGTGGCTTTGATGGGCGACTTGAAGGCCCAAATTGACGCCATCGGTGTGTCTGCTCCGGTCAAGACCCCGATTTTGCCGACGGAGTTGGTGCCAGTGGATGCGCCCAGCCGCGCCGAGTCCACTGCGGCAGCGGTGGGTTTTTCCGGCGAGCAATGGGCGCAGTGGCAGGAAATGATGGATGAATTGCGCGACCGCATGGACGCGTGGACGCAACACATGGCAGCAGCCACCAGCAGCGACCTCAATGCGGACCCGAAGCAAGTCTGGCGCGAAGTGCAAGCAACCGTCTCCGCACAAGGCCAGCAGTTGGAAACCATGATGTCGCAAATGAACAGTTTGGCGGCACAGGCTGAAGTCCAGGCCTTGGGTGAGCAACTCGCCCAATGGCGCGCCACCAGTGAGCAATCGCTACAACTCGAATTGCAAAAAGCACCCCAGGTCGAGGCCAAATTGGTGGTCCATCAAAACGAACAAATGCAGGCTTTGGGCCAGTTGCAACAAGAACTGCGCGCCTTTGCCTTGGCCGGCGCCCAATCCGCCGGTCGCTTGATGGCCATTGAACAGGCAGTGACCCAATTGCAGGCGCGTTTGGGTGTGGAACCAGGGCACGCCGTTCCACCGGCCGCCCCCCAGAGGGTGTTGTCAGCACCACCACCCCCGTTGGAAAAGGTCGAGCGCGTCAAGCCCAAGACCCAGCCCAAATGGGTCAATGGCCTGATGATCGGTGTGATTGCAGTGGTGCTGTGCTTGACCGCGGTGATGGCAGGCATGGCAGTCTATAACTTCATGTCTTACAGCAGTTTGCCCACCCAAACGCCTGCGAAAGACAAAGCCAGCCGCGCTGAAAAGACCAAGGACGCGCACCCATGATTTGCGGCCAGTGCAGGTTGATCAACCCCTCTGACAATTTGTTTTGTCAGAACTGCGGAACCACGCTTGAAGTACCCGAGCGTTTGGCCAGCCCCATGTTCACCAAAGCCAACACGATGGACAACAACTCCATTTTGTTGACCCGCAACCATTGGTTGGTGCGTTGGGACTTGTGTTTGCCTTTTGTGCTGGTGGCCATGATCGGCGCAGTGTTGCGCTGGCCGGTGTGGGGCATTGCGGCGGTCTTGGTGGTCGGGTTGGTGTTTTCGTATTACCTGTCTGAGCGCATTTCGCGCATTGTGAATTTATCCATTCCGGTTGAATTGATGGACCAGCAAATCATTGCCTATGGCCCGGCCAACACCAGCAGCCGCTGGCTGATGCCCAACGGGGTGCTGTATTTGTTGGGCAATGGGTTTTTCTACAAGTCGATCAGCGACGATGACCGCTCGGCCTTTCACCATGTGCAGCTGAGCGCGGTCACCAAGGTGAGTGTCAGCCACGGGATGGGCTGGCTGGGTGACTGGCACAGCCTGTGCATAGTGATCGCCAACGAACGCAAATTGCGCTTCGTGGTGCACAAGTCGGCGGTGTGGACCGCCTTGCTGCACATGGTGCGCAAGGCTTGAGCGATCTTTGTCCCTGTGCCTAGACCCTGCAGGGTGCTTTGGCACCCTTTTTTGTGTCAAGATCGCGCACCGCATCAGGTGCGGTGTGTGCCCACAATTGGTGCGCACCATGATCCCAAAAAAATCACACAACCAGGAGATCCACATGACACAGCGATTGGGCCGACGTGCCGCCTTGGCTTGGGTGGCTGGTTTGGGCGCGGCTTTGCTGCCCGCACACGCACAAACCTTCCCGACCAAAGCCATCACCATCATCAACCCGTTTGCCGCTGGGGGGCCGGCCGATTTGATCGCCCGCGCCGCTGCCAAGGTCCTCTCAGAGAACCTGGGTCAGCCCGTCGTGATTGACTACAAGGCGGGTGGGGGCGGCTCGATCGGAGCGGGTTTGGCTGCCAAGGCCGTGCCCGATGACACACCTTGTTTTTGGGCACCTCAGCGGCACACGTGGTCAACCCCTTGGTGCAAAAAACCAGCTACGACGGTATCAAGGACTTTGAGTTTTTGGGCATCGTGGCCAACACCGTCAACGTATTGGTGGTGCACCCCTCGGTGCCGGCCAAAAACCTGACCGAATTCATTGCCCTGGCGAAATCACAACCGGGCAAGCTCAACTATGGCTCTGCGGGGCAAGGCACCACGGGTCACCCGGGCATGGAGTTGCTCAAACTCAATGCCGGTGTCTTCATTGTCCATGTGCCTTATCGCGGTGCGGCCCCTGCAGTGAACGACTTGCTGGGCGGCGCAGTGCAAGCGGCCATGCCCAATTTGTCGGTGGTCTTGCCCATGATCAAGGCCGGCCGCTTGCGCGCGATTGCCTATGCCACCAAAGAGCGCTCCAAGCTCATCCCCGATGTGGCCACCTTTGCCGAGTCTGGCATGCCGGGTTATGAGTCCACCACCTGGTACAGCTTGGCCGCGCCTGCGGGCACCCCGCCAGAGGTTTTGCAGCGCTTGCGCCAAGCGGTGCATGCTTTGCTTGACAGCGCCGAGTACCAAGCCCTGATGCTGGCGCAGGGCTCAGAGGTGATGAAGTTGAGTGCCGCCGAAACCTTGGATTTTGTGCGCCGCGATTTCCGCCAAACCGACGCCTTGATCAAATCGGCCAAGATCAAAATCGAAAACTGAAACCCGCGTCATGCGCCCGTAGGCTCCATCGCCAACACCATGGCCTCAAAGGCGTCGCGGTGCTGGTCGATGCTGGCTTGCGTCGCAATGGAGGTGCTGTAGGCTGTCCAGCCGCCCATGCCCGCTGAAGGTGACGTGATCCGCAGGGTGGGTATCACCACCACCAGCCCATGAACTTGACCCCTTGGAGAACCTGATGTCACCCAAAGAAGAAGGCCCGCCGGCCTTTACCGCCCCGGCCAACGCCTGTGATGCCCACTTCCATGTGTTTGGCCCACCCGGTGCCCACCCTTATGCCGATGGCTTGCGTTACACACCACCCCATGCGCCTTGGAGCGAATACCAACATTTGGCCCGCAGCCTGGGGCTGGTGCGGTATGTGTTTGTGCAGCCCTCGGCCTATGGGCGCGACAACACCTGCATGCTGCAAGCCATGCAAACCGTGGGCACGGCCGATTGCCGGGGCATTGTGGATGTGGACGAGGATGTGCCCGATGCGGAGCTGGAACGTTTGAACGCCCTGGGCGTGCGCGGCGTGCGCATCAATGTGTCGCCGGTCCAAGCCTTTGATGCGGGCTTGGCCCAGCAAATGCTGCCACGCATCCAAACCTTGGATGCGCGTTGCGCGGAGATCGGTTGGCACCTGGACTTTTTATTGCCCGGTTGGTTGACCGAGGCCTTGTTGCCCGTGATGGACCAACTGCGCGTGGACCACAGCCTGGCCCACATGGGCATGTTCTTGGGTCGTGAAGGGCCAGCGCAAGCGGGCTTTGTCAAACTGTTGGAGCGTTTGCGCCACGGCAATCGCCGCACCTGGGTCAAGTTCACCGGCACCTACCGCATGGCCACCGCGCCCACGTTTGCCGATGCCTTGCCCATGGCCCAAGCGCTGATTGATGCAGCGCCCAACCGCATCATTTGGGGCAGCGACTACCCGCATTTGTCGTTTGCCGACAAGGTGGGTTCGGTGCAGT
>CAMDJU010000221.1 GCA_945900695.1 Bordetella parapertussis
GGCAACCAGTCTTTGCCGTGCAAGGCGGTGTTCACGCCGCGCCGGCGCAACAAGGTGGCGATGTCTTGCTCGATGTACTCGGGCTGGCCCTCCTCGATCACCATCACCGCTTGTTTGTCGGCGCAGAAGTCGGCGATTTCATCGGGCACCAAGGGGTAAGTCACGTTGAGCACCAAGATCGGAATATCGCTCTCGCCCCAAGCATTGGCCAAGCCCAGTTGCTGCAGGCTGCGCACCAGGGCGTTGTACAAACCGCCCTGCACCACCAAACCCACATCGGTGTGTCGACCCGGCATGTGTTCGTTCAGGCCGTGTTCGGCGATGTAGCGACAAGCGGCCGGAATGCGCTCTTGGGTTTTGAGCTTTTCATGGCGAAAGGTCACCGGCGGATGCGCCAATCTCATGTAATCGAAGGCCGCTGGGTCTTCCATCAAGGCGCGGGTCGACAAGGCGGGCGAGCGGTTGGCCTTGGTGACAAAGCTGCCCCGAACATGGCAAGCGCGGATGCGCAACTCCAAAATGGTGGGCATGTTGGAGGCTTCGGACAAGGCAAAACCGTGCTCGACCATCTCGACCATTTTGGGCAAATCGGGGCGGGGGTCGAGCAGGCACAGGGTGCTTTTGAGGGCATAGGCATGGGTGCGCTCTTGGATCACCGAAGCCCCCTCGCCATAGTCCTCGCCCACCACGATCAAAGTGCCACCCAGTACACCCGGAGAGGCCAAATTGGACAAGGCATCGGCGGCGACATTGGTGCCCACAATCGACTTCCAGGTCACCGCACCACGCAGCGGGTAGTGCAGGCTGGCACCCAACATGGCCGCCGCCGAGGCCTCATTGGCACAGGCTTCGACGTGCACACCCAACTCGTCCATCAATGGCTTGGCCTGCACCATCACATCGAGCAGATGCGACACCGGCGCGCCTTGGTAGCCGCCCACATAAGCCACGCCCGATTGCAACAAAGCTTTGGTGATGGCCAAAATACCCTCGCCATGGAAGGTGTCGCCTTCGCCCAAGCGCAAAGACCCGATCTCATGCTCAAATGAAACTTCCACAGTGCGCTCCGATACCGACCTTGTCCCGGGCCATTCCCAGGGCTGAGGCATTTTCACACGCCAATCAGGCATGATGGGGCTTTTCTGGAAACACAAACCCCCATGACCTGGTCCATGATCGCCCGAGACAGCCAAGGCCAGTTTGGTGTGGCCTTGACCGCCTCCATGAAGGCCGAGCGCGAGCGCTGGGCCGGCATTGTCAAGGCGATTGGCATCAAGGCCGAATAAACCAAACCATCACCACCCAAAGGAGACACCCATGGCATCCAGACCCAAGCGCAAAGTCATCATCACCTGTGCAGTGACCGGTTCCATCCACACACCGACCATGTCGCCGCACCTGCCGATCACGCCCAAAGAGATCG
The DNA here is from genome assembly GCA_945900695.1 of Bordetella parapertussis. Taxonomy (GTDB): domain Bacteria; phylum Pseudomonadota; class Gammaproteobacteria; order Burkholderiales; family Burkholderiaceae_C; genus Limnohabitans; species Limnohabitans parapertussis_A. The sequence goes on from CAMDJU010000221.1 coordinate 1,424, forward strand.
CCGATGCGGCCATTGGGGCAGCCGAAGCGGGAGCCTCCATCGTGCATTTGCACGCGCGCGACCCGATCACCGGTCAGCCGACCCAAGACACCAAATACTTCCATGAATTTGCCCCCGTGATCAAGGCCCACTCGAACGTGGTGCTCAACTTCACCACGGGCGGCGCCTCGACCATGAGCATCGAAGAGCGCTTGCAACCGGCCTTGCAACTCAAGCCCGAAATCGCCTCGCTCAACATGGGCTCGATGAACTTTGGCCTGCACCCCATGGTCGGTCGTTACAAAAATTGGAAGCACGACTGGGAAGTGCCCTATTTGGCCGAATCCGATGGCCGTATTTTTCGCAACACCTTCAAAGACATTCAATACATCCTCGAGTCGTGCAGCGCCAACCAAACTCGATTTGAAATCGAGTGCTACGACATCGGCCACCTGTACACGGCCGCGCACTTTATGGAACGCATGATCGTCAAGCCCCCGTTGTTCATTCAATCGGTGTTTGGGATTTTGGGCGGCATTGGCGCCCACCCCGAGCACGTGATGCAAATGAAGCAAACCGCCGACCGCTTGTTTGGCAACGACTATGTGTGGTCTGTGTTGGGCGCAGGCCGTCACCAAATGCCCACGGCCACCATGTCGGCCCTGATGGGCGGCAATGTGCGCGTGGGCTTGGAAGACTCGCTCTGGGACGCGCCTGGCACCTTGGCGCAAACCAATGCCACTCAAGTCAAGCGCATCCGGTCCATTTTGGAAGGCTTGTCGCTGGAAGTGGCCACCCCCGACGAAGCGCGTGAAATTTTGCAGCTCAAAGGCGGTAACAACGTTGGCTTTTGACCTATTGAGCCACCCAACCGCCATCCACGTTCCAGGCCGCGCCGCGAACGTTGTTGGCCTGGGGAGAGCACAAAAACACCGCCAATCCACCCAATTCCTCGGGTGTGGTGAACTGCAGCGAGGGCTGTTTTTCGGCCAGCAAATTGGTTTTGGCCTTTTCCACGCTGATGCCTTCTTTGAGGGCGCGGGCATCAATTTGTTGTTGCACCAAGGGGGTCAGCACCCAGCCCGGACAAATGGCGTTGACGGTCACGCCGGTGGTGGCGGTTTCCAAAGCCACCGATTTGGTGAAACCCACGATGCCGTGCTTGGCCGTGACATAGGCTGACTTTTGCGGTGACGCCACCAGCCCATGGGTGGATGCGATGTTGAGCACCCGGCCCCAGTTGCGCTGGCGCATGGTCGGCATGGCCAAGCGGGTGGTGTGGAAGGCACTCGACAAATTGATGGCGATGATGGCGTCCCACTTGTCCACCGGAAAATCTTCCACCAAGGCGACATGCTGAATGCCGGCGTTGTTGACCAAAATATCCACACCGCCCTGTTGCTCGGCAAAGGCCATCATGGCCTCAATCTCGCTGGGCTTGCTCATGTCGGCCGGGTGGTGCACGGCTTTGACGCCCAAGGCCTGGATCTGCACCAAGGCCGAGTCAGCGTCGCCAAATCCGTTGAGAATGAGATTCGCACCTTGCTGGGCCAAAGCCTGGGCAATGCCCAAGCCAATGCCACTGGTGGAGCCGGTGACGAGTGCAGTTTTACCTTTGAGCATGATTTCCTCCTAGTTGCATATATTTTAAGCACGCCCGACAAACCGATGCGATTGCGTCAACGGTCCCACAGGTCTGAGGATGGGCTGCAAAACCCACCCATCGCGAGCCGCACTGCGACTTGGCGATCCACAGTGCTTCATGCACCAGCGTCAAAGCTCAGTCACCATCGCGCACGCCATTGCGGAGGGTGCCGATCTGGCTGATCTGCACTTCGATCAGGTCACCGGGTTGAAGCCACAACGGGGGTTTGCGGGCCATGCCCACGCCATCTGGGGTGCCCGTGGCAATGATGTCGCCCGCAAGCAAGGGGGTGATGCCCGAGATGTACTCAATGATGGCCGGGATGTCAAAAATCAAGTCATCGGTCTGGCTGTGCTGCACCTGCTGGCCATTCAAGGTGGTGGTCAGCCACAACTGGGTCGGGTCGGAGATGTCTGCGGCGCTGACGATGCACGGGCCCATGGCACCGGAGCGGTAAAAATTTTTACCCGCAGTGAGTGAGTGCTGAAACTGCACATCGCGCACGCTGCCATCGTTGAAGATGCTGTAGCCAAACACCTTGGACAAGGCTTGCTGGCGCGGAATATGGCGCCCACCTTGGCCCATGACCACGGCCAGTTCGCCCTCAAAGTCAAAGTCTGCCGAGGCCGTAGGCCGCTCCAGGGGCTGACCACTCGGCACCAAGGATTCAACGCCGCGCATGAACAAGCTGGGGTGCTTGGGCAAAGCCGAACCCACCTCGGCCACATGGCCTTTGTAATTGCGGCCAATGCAAAAAATGCGCGGCGCATCGGGCATGGGCAGATTGACCGTCAGTTCGGCCAACGGCCACACCCTGGGGTTTTTCAAAATGGCTGCGGCCACTTGTGGGGCAATGCCTCGAGACACCACATGCCACAGGCTGGGCCACTGCTGCGCCATGTCAGCAGGTGCCTCCAAAACCGATTGATCCACCACCAGGCCAAAGCCCGGTCGGCCCGCTTGGGCAAAGCTCATCCACTTCATGGCCATCCTTTGGCGAGTTATCAAACCATTGTGCCGTGCCCCCGGGGTGACAGCTTGGCTGCGCGGCAAGGTGTTAACCTTTCCCCATGGTGAATGGGCTTGCATTTTTCTTGTCGTTGCGCTGGCACTTGGCGCGTTCGCCCTTAGCAGTTGTGGGCTGGGGCGCGCTTTCGCTGTGTGAGCCCCTGCGGACTTTGGATGCTTTTTGCCAATACGCGCATGAACAAGGCGTCACACACCGCTTGATGAGCGCGCAGGATATATTTGCGCCCGAGAGTCTGCAGTCAGTCAAAGTTTAAAAACACATCAGGAGACAACTATGTTGAAAATATGGATGGTGGCGCTGGGTTTGTGCCAAGCCTTGGCCTGGGGTACCGCTTCGGCGCAAACCACGCCCTACCCGAGCAAGCCGGTCAAATTTATCGTGCCCATCACACCGGGCGGCAGCAACGATGTGCTGGCCCGCACGATTGCCCAAAAACTCAGCGACCAATGGAAGCAAGCCGTGGTGGTCGAGAACCGCCCCGGCGGGGGTATGAACCTGGGTTCAGACCTGGTGGCCAAGAGTGCCCCGGATGGCTACACCTGGTTGCTCGGGGCCAACAACATTTTTGTCACCAACCCCCATGTGGGCAAGATGCCTTTTGATGTCTTCAAAGACCTGGTCCCCGTCACCACGGTGGC
>CAMDJU010000222.1 GCA_945900695.1 Bordetella parapertussis
CAAACAACCATTGGCCCGGGTGCTGGGGTCCAGGGCCACCCACACGGTACAAGTGGCCAAGGGGCGGATGGGCCAGTAGTGGCCGTCTTGGTGCCACGGGGTTTCATAACCTTCGCTGGCCGGTTTGCAAAACACATGACACCCCCACAACACGATGTTGGGACCGATCAGTTGCTCGACCAAGTCGATGATGGGCGGGTGCATGGCCAGGTCCAAAAAGGCTTGGCTGCCGCGCACGCCTTCATCGTTTTTGCCTTCAATGTGCGCGCTGACCAGTTTTTCAGGCCGCACACCGGGGTTGTCGCGCAGCAAGGTTTCCAAGGCGTTTTGCACTTTGGACAGCACCTCAGGTTCCAGCCGGTAGCTGGGCACCAGACAACCTTGGGTCTGGAAATCGGTGATGTCTTGTGGACTCAAAAAAGCACGCATGTTTGTCTCCTTAGACCTCATTCACCCAGATACGCTGCCCGGACTTTGGGGTCGTCTAATAAATTTTGGGCCGCGCCGCTCAAGGTGATCAGGCCCGACTCCATCACATAGGCACGGTCGGCAATTTGCAAGGCCCGGCGTGCATTTTGCTCCACCAACAAAACGGTCATGCCCTGGGCGGCCACACCTTGGATCACCTCGAAGATTTTGTCCACCATCAAAGGCGATAAACCCATGGAAGGTTCGTCGAGCAAAAGCAGTTTAGGTTGTGCCATCAAGGCCCGGCCCATGGCCAGCATTTGTTGCTCGCCCCCCGACAAGGTGCCGGCCAACTGACTGCGCCGCTCTTTGAGGCGGGGAAAGGTGGTGAAAATGCGGTCGATGTCGGCTTGGATTTGGGCCGCACCATCGCGGATGTAAGCACCCATTTGCAGGTTTTCCAGAATCGTCATGCGGCCAAAAATGCCCCGCCCTTCCGGGACCATGCACAAGCCCTGGCGCACCAAATCCCATGCGCCCAGTCCGGCAATGTCGCCGCCTTGGTAGCGAATGCGCCCGGCTTGGGCGCGCATGCCACCGGTGATGGCCTTCAAGGTGGTGGTTTTGCCGGCGCCGTTGGAGCCAATCAAGCTGACCAACTCGCCTGGAAAGACTTGCAAATCAACGCCTTTGACCGCTTGGATGCCCCCATACGCCAGGGCCAGTTGCTCGACTTGCAACAAGGCTTCGGCAGAGGCCGATGCGGTTTGTTCAGGATGTGTCATGTCAATGGGCCCCGGTGCCCAAATAGGCTTCAATCACCAAGGGGTCGCGCTGGATCTGGGCCGGAGTGCCTTCGGCAATGCGCTGGCCGTGATCGAGCACTGTGACCCGGTCGCACAGCCCCATGACCAGCTTGACGTCGTGCTCAATCAACAACACTGTGCGTTGGTCGTTGCGGATTTTGTCAATCAAGGCGCGCAGTTCCAACTTTTCGGTGGCATTCATGCCCGCAGCGGGCTCGTCCAAGGCAATCAGCAAAGGGTCGGTGGCCAACGCGCGGGCAATTTCGAGCCGGCGTTGGTCGCCGTAGCTCAGGGTGCGGGCTTTGTAAGGCGCGTAGGTGCCGATGCCCACATATTCCAGCAAGGCTTGCGCGCGTGCAGCGGTATCGGCCTCTTCGGCACGAAAGCGTGCAGTCCGCCAAATGGCGCCCCACACCCCAGCGCTGGTGCGGCAATGGCGTGCGACCATCACGTTCTCCAAGGCAGTCATCTCGGCAAACAAGCGGATGTTTTGAAAGGTGCGGGCAATCCCGGCTTGCGCCACTTTGTGCACTGCAGTGGGCTCATAGGTTTGGCCACCCAATTCGAATTGCCCACTGTCGGGCGTGTACAAGCCAGTGATGACATTGAAAAAGGTGGTTTTGCCCGCCCCGTTGGGGCCGATCAAACCATAAACCTGACCACGCTCGATGCGCAAATCCACACCACTCAAAGCCTGCAAGCCGCCAAAGCGCTTGCCCACCCCGCGCACGTTGAGCACCGCTTCGCTCATGGGGCCCTCTGACCCGGGGACGACTGGCCATGTTCGGGGGACGGCCACAAACCGCGCGGGCGCCACAGCATGATGCCGATCATGGCCAAGGCGATGAGCAGTTGGCGCAATATCGCCGGGTCAAAGCGACCACCGGTGAGTTGTTGCAGCGGGGCCGCGACCAAACGCAGCACCTCGGGCAAGGCGGCCAACAACACGGCGCCCAAAATCACGCCCGGCAAATGGCCCAAGCCGCCCAAGACCACCATGGCCACGATCATCACCGACTCCATCAGGCTGAATGATTCGGGCGAAATAAAGCCTTGAAACGCCGCAAACATGGCCCCGGCGACACCACCAAAACTCGCGCCCATGGCAAAGGCCAACAGTTTCAAGTCGCGGGTGTGGATGCCCATGGCCCGGGCCGCGACCTCGTCCTCGCGGATGGCCATCCAAGCGCGACCGATGCGCGAACGCTCCATGCGATGGCACACAAAAATGCTGACCAAGACCAAGGCCAAAAACAAGTAGTAATACAAGGTCACCGAAGGCAGCTCGATAAAGCCCAGGTCGAGTCGCTTGGACAAGGGGTGCCCGAGCACCGACACCGCGTCGATCGGACCCAAGCCCTTGGGTCCATTGGTGATGTTGATGGGCTGGTCCAGGTTGTTCATGAACACCCGAATGATTTCACCGAAGCCCAAGGTCACGATGGCCAAATAATCGCCGCGCAGCTTGAGGGTGGGCGCCCCCAGCAAAGCACCAAAAAAAGCCGCCAATACGGCCGCCATGGGCAACACAGCCCACAAGCTCAGGTGCAAGCCATTGGGAAACCAAGCCATCAACGCAGGGAAGGTCTCCAGCAAATGGGGCGAAGCCAGCAGGCCATACAAATAAGCACCCAAGGCAAAAAAGGCCACATACCCCAGATCGAGCAGGCCGGCGTAGCCCACCACCACATTCAAGCCCAGCGCCAGCATCACATACAAGAGCGACATGTCGGCAATGCGCACCCAGGCATTGCCAAAACTTTGCAACACCAAGGGAAACGCCAACAACACCACCGCCCACAACCAGGCCTGCGATTTGGAGGTGAAGCGAATGCCCATGCGTTGGCGTCCTCAAGCCCGATCGGCCACACGCTCACCGAGCAAGCCCGACGGGCGCAGGGTCAGGATAGCGATGAGCACCAAAAATGCAAAGATGTCGGTGTACTGGCTGCCCAATAAACCACCGGTCAGGGCGCCGATATAGCCAGACCCAATCGACTCGATCAAGCCCAGCAACAAACCACCGACCACGGCCCCTGGCAAATTACCAATACCGCCAAAAACTGCGGCAGTGAATGCCTTGAGGCCCGGCAAAAAACCCATGTGGTGGTGCACTGTGCCGTAATTCGATGCCCACATCACACCGGCAATGGCCGCCAGCACCGCACCCATCACAAACGTCGCTGAAATCACCGTATCGGGCTTGACCCCCATCAGGGCAGCCACCCGCGGGTTTTCAGCCGTGGCGCGCATGGCCCGCCCCAAACGGGTGGCATTGACCACCCACATCAACACCGCCAAAGAAACGGCAGTGACGCCCAAAATCATCACCTGGGTGGGCGTGATGACCGCACCAGCCAAGGCCATGGGCTCAGAAGGCAACAAAGTGGGGTATGGCTTGTAATTCGGTTTCCAAATGATCATGGCCAAGGTTTGCAACAAAATAGAGACACCAATGGCGGTGATCAAGGGCGCCAATTTAGGGGCGTTGCGCAGGGGTCGGTAGGCGATTTTTTCAATGGCAAAGTTCAACGCCGCAGAAACCACGCAAGCGATGACGACGGCCAACAACAACACCAAGGGGGCTGGCATGTCGGGCGAGGCCTCGCGCATCCAACCGATTGCGGTCCAACTGGTGATGGCGCCCACCATGAGTACCTCGCCATGGGCAAAGTTGATGAGATTGATGATGCCGTACACCATGGTGTAGCCCAGGGCCACCAAGGCATACATGCTGCCTATGACCAAGCCATTGATGATTTGCTGCAGAAAAATATCCATTCGGTCTTATTTGAAATGGGGGCTATCGGTGTGAGACCGGCTCCATGTATTTGTCTGCAAGTGAGCGGGTGTGCGCTGGGTGGCTCCCCGGATTCAAACCATTCTAGACATGCCTCGCAGGGCCGGGATCAATGGCCTGTGCTCTGGAACGGCTATTTTTTTGCGCCCCTGGCTTGGCGATTCGTTTCTCGCAAAGCTCGCATTTTTTCAGCAATTTTGATTTCCAAACCCCGCTCCACCGGTTCGTAAAGGGTGGGCGGCGTCATGCCCTCGGGCCAATAGCTTTCGCCTGCGGCAAATGCGTCGGGTTCATCATGGGCGTAACGGTAGGCTTTGCCGTAGTCCAAGTCTTTCATCAATGCGGTGGGGGCGTTGCGCAGATGCAGGGGCACTGGGCGTGTGCCATCGGCCTTGATGAGTTTTCGCACGCTGTTGTAGGCTTTATAGACAGCGTTGGATTTGGGTGCGATGGCCAAATACACCACGCATTCGGCCAAGGCCAATTCGCCCTCGGGTGAGCCCAATCGCTCATACACCTCGGCTGCATCCAGCGCCAAGCGCAAGGCACGCGGGTCGGCCAAGCCAATGTCTTCGGCGGCCATGCGGATCATGCGCCGCGCCATGTACTTGGGCTCGGCCCCGCCATCGAGCATGCGCACCAACCAATACAGCGCGGCATCGGGGTCGGAGCC
>CAMDJU010000223.1 GCA_945900695.1 Bordetella parapertussis
TCAGTAACGACCGATCACGGTTTGCACCCGGATGAGCGGGGTTTGGGCTTCAAACACCTGGGCCTCGACGCGCCGAAACGAGGGGTTGGGCGTGGCCCGCACGGTGAGGACCACGCGCATCTCACGCTGGGCTTGGGTGCAGTCGATGCTGCTCTCGCCCATGCCCGGCAATTGGCTCGACAAGCGCAAGGCGATCAGCGCGTTGTCGGCGCACACCTGGGCCAGCTGGTATTGCCATTGGCGGTTGGCGTTGAGCACCCAGGCCCCGCCCGCTTGGCTGGCGCTGATCAGCGACACCGCCACGATGGCCAACGCCACCAACACCTCCACCAGGGTGAAGCCCGGTGCTTGGCGGGCAATTGCAGGGCGACGGGGTTTCATGCAGCAGTCACTTCAAGGGCCGGTGCCAAAGGCGCGCAGGCCGTCGCTGGCCACGCGCACGCTGCCACGGCTTCCGTCGCCTTGCGTGAGCACCAGGCTTTGCGGGGGCAAGATGGGCTCGGGCCCCAGCCACAGGGTGGTGGCACTGGCGCGGGTTTGGGGGTACAGCCAGGCATGGGCTTGGGGGGGGGCCAAGCCGGGGGGCATGGATTCAATCACAAAGCCGGTTTCGCTGCTGCGCCAGCGCAGGGCCAAGCCACTGGTGCGCGACAAAGCTCGGCCCGCTTCCAGCAAGGCGCTCAAGCGCTGGGCCTCCTCATCCAACTGCTGGCTGGCGCTGTCGCGCAGGCTCCACACCAGCGCCCCGGTGCCCAGGGCGACGATGGCCAGCACCACCAAAATTTCAATCAGGGTTAAGCCGCGCTGGCTTTTCAGGTGCCCAGCACTGGGTGGGGGCTTGGGCATCATGCGTGGCCCGTTTGAGGCCTCACTGCCAGCTGCCGATGTCGGCATTGGCCCCTTCGCCACCACTTTGGCCATCGGCCCCGTAAGACAGCACATCCACCTCGGCCTTGATGCCGGGGCTGAGCAACTGATAGGGGCGGCCCCAGGGGTCGTTGGGCAGCTTGTCCAGGTAGGGCTTCCAGTTCAGGGGCGCTGGGCCCACGCTGGGCTTGACCACCAAGGCTTGCAAGCCTTGCTCGCTGGTGGGGTAGCGCAGGTTATCCAGCTTGTACAGCTTGAGCGCTTGCATCAGGTTGTTGACATCGGTGCGCGCTGCAGTGGCCCGGGCGTCATCGGCGCGGTTGATCACATTGGGCACGATCAAGGCCGCCAACACGCCAATGATGACCAGCACCACCATCAGCTCAATCAAGGTAAAGCCGCGCATGTTGTTGGCGCGGGACGGTGTGCGCGGCAAAGGCACATGGCAGCTCAAGCCAGTGGGTGTGGGCGCTGGCGTTGCGGGGTGAGTGGGGCAATGGTTCATGGCGGGTCCGTTGGGGTGATGCTGCTGCATGGCTGGGCGCTGGCTGGGCTGCATGGGCCCAAGCCTGGGCAGGGCCTGGCAGCGTTGCATGATAATGGTTTCATGCGACACATCCTGCCTTGGTCTCAACGTTTGGCGCCCGCGCAATGGGGCATGCCCGTGCTCACCTTGGCCATTTGGTTGGCCCTGGGTTGGAGTGGTTCGGCCTGGTTGTTGCGGGCCTTGCAGCCGACGCCCGCGGCCCAAGGCTTGGCCCCTTCACAGCCGGGTGCCGCCTTGAGCGTCGCCCCTGGCCCCGCGTTGGTCGGTCCCGAGGCAGCCCGTTTATTGGGCGCCCCTGCCCCCGCCGGGGTCGAGGTGGTGGCTTCGCCCAACTTGGCCAGCCGCCTCAAGTTGGTGGGCGTGGCCAGCGTTGGTGCGCAACGCGGTGCGGCCTTGATCGGCATCGATGGTCAAGCGCCCAAACCTTATCAAATCGGCCGAGAAGTGGTGGATGGTTTGATCTTGCAATCGGTGGATCGCTTGGGGGCCCGTTTGGGTGCCCAAGTCGGCGGGCCCAGTGCGCTGCAACTGGACATGCCCTTGCCACGCCAACCCTGAAGTTTTGCGGCCCTTTGCGCCTTGCCACAGCCCTGCGGGCTTGGCAGTGACGAGCGGGTTGACAAGGCGCGCTTGTGTGGCAAAAACCGTCATGGCAATCGCAGCGAAGTCATCCATGGATGACCCACTGATCTAAGGCTTTGCCAATCGGATCAGCGGCGCAAAAACAAACGGTAAGCGGGGTTGCGGGTTTCGTCCACGTGTGGGTAGCCCAACTCGGTCAAAAATTGCGCAAACGCAGCGCGGTCGGTACGCGGCACTTGCAGGCCCATCAAAATGCGGCCGTAGTCGGCCCCTTGGTTGCGGTAGTGGAACAAGCTGATGTTCCAGCCCTCGCGCATGGCCAGCAAAAACTTCATCAACGCGCCGGGTCGCTCGGGAAACTCAAAGCGCAGCAAGCGTTCGTTGTGGGCCAAGCTGGAGTGTCCGCCGACCAAATGGCGCAGGTGTTCTTTGGCCAGTTCGTCGTGGGTCAGGTCGAGGGTGGCAAAACCGTGCTTGCTCAGAAACGCCGCAATCTTGGGGCTTTGGCCGGGGCTGGAGGTGCTCAGGCCCAAAAACACATGGGCCTGGGTGTCGTCGCTGATGCGGTAGTTGAACTCGGTCACGTTGCGCGGTGCCTTGCCCCCGCCAAATGGCGGCAACTCGCCCAGCAACTGGCAAAACGCGCGCAAGCTGCCGTGCCGCTCGGGGATGGTCACCGCAAACAAGGCCTCGCGCTCTTCGCCCACTTCGGCACGCTCGGCCACAAAGCGCAGGCGGTCAAAGTTCATGTTGGCGCCACACAAAATCGCGGCATAGGTCTCGCCCCGGGTTTTGTGCTTCGCCACATATTGCTTGATGGCGGCCACGCCCAATGCGCCGGCGGGCTCCACAATGCTGCGGGTGTCGACAAACACATCTTTGATGGCGGCGCACACCGCGTCGGTGTCTACGCTGATGAAGCCATCGACCGACTCGCGCACGATGCGAAAGGTCTCCTCGCCCACCAGCTTGACCGCCGTGCCGTCCGAGAACAAGCCCACGTCTTGCAGCGTCACCCGCTCGCCCTTGGCCACCGACTGGGCCATCGCGCGTGAGTCGCTCATTTGCACCCCAATCACCTTCACCTCGGGGCGCACCGCTTTGATGTAGCTGGCCACGCCGGCGATCAGCCCGCCCCCGCCAATGGCCACAAACACCGCGTGCAGTGGCCCGGGGTGCTGGCGCAGCAACTCCATGGCAATCGTGCCTTGGCCGGCGATCACATCGGGGTCGTCAAACGGGTGCACAAAGGTCATGCCCTGTTGTTGCTGCAACACCAAGGCGTGGGTGTGGGCGTCGGAGTAGCTCTCGCCGTGCAGCACCACCTCGCCGCCCAAGGCTTTGACCGCCTCCACTTTCAGCGCGGGCGTGGTCACCGGCATCACCACCACCGCGCGCGCACCCAGCTTGGCCGCGCCCAGCGCAACGCCTTGGGCGTGGTTGCCGGCTGAGGCGCAAATCACGCCCCGGGCGAGTTGCTCGCGGCTGAGCTGGGCCATTTTGTTGTACGCGCCACGCAGCTTGAAGCTGAACACCGGTTGCTGGTCTTCGCGCTTGAGCAGCACCTGGTTGTGCAAGCGCCGCCCCAATACCTTGGCCACGTCCAGCGCCGACTCGTGCGCTACCTCATACACCTTGGCGGTGAGGATTTTTTTCAGGTAATCGATTCTGTTGGGGGGCTTGGCAAGGCTGGTACTGCGCGGCGTTTCAGGCTGAGTACGGGGCTTTGTCAGTTGCGCAGGTGTGGCCTTGCTGGGGGTATTTTTCAGTGCTGACGGCTTGCGCCTGGCTGCGGCTTTTGTGGCGACAGAAGCTGGCTGCTTGACCGAGGCGATGGGCCGATTTTTCGTGGGTGCTGGCATGGTGGGTGGATTGTAGGCAGGGGCTTGCAACCAAGCTTGAAGCATTACCTTGGGACCCCAGCCCAACATGGCCAGTTCACCGCCCCTGAACAGATCGCAGAAATATCTATCAAAGTTTTTGTATAATCTGCAAATGAAACCAATCGCCTTTCTGGGGCATTCGCTAGATGATTTGAGGGAGTTTCCGTCATCAGCAAGAAGCGAGGCTGGCTATCAATTGGACCGCGTCTAACATGGGCTTGAGCCTGAGGATTTCAAGCCCATGGCCTCCATAGGCAAAGGTGTCTGGGAGATACGCATCAGTGATGAAGCAGGACAATTCCGCGTCATCTACATCGCCAAACTGAAAGATGCGGTGTTTGTTTTGCATTGTTTTCAGAAGAAATCACAAAAAACACCTCTAAAAGATTTAGACCTTGCCAGCAAACGATTGCGCGAATTACTTCAAAGACAACCATCATGAAAGCCACAACCTACCCTAGCGTTTGGGATGCCATCTCAGATACCCCGCAAGAGACAGCCAGTATGAAGGCTCGATCTAAACTGATGATGGCCTTGAGCGACATCATCAGCCAACGTCAGTTGCGCCAAAAAGATGCGGCTGAGTTATTTGGAGTTACCCAGCCCAGAATATCTGATTTGTTGCGCGGCAAAATCCATCTTTTTTCATTGGACATGTTGATGGACATGGCCTCTACTGCTGGTATGTCGCCAGAGGTATCTGTCACCAAACCCCGCGTGAAACGCGTTGTTGCACGCAGTAGCCGCAATCTTTCTGCGGCATTGTTGGCGTAGATGCTTGCTTCGCTCACAAACTCCAA
>CAMDJU010000224.1 GCA_945900695.1 Bordetella parapertussis
AATGCGCGGGCTAACATCACCAACACCCAGGTCGACACCAGTCGCACCATCACTGTTGAGTTTGACGCCAATGCCCGCGGCCCTTGGCATTTCAAGCCGGCTCAGCGTTCGGTTCAAGTCCACCCAGGTGAATTGACCACCGTGATGTACGAGTTTGAAAACGTGCAAGACCGCACCATGTCGGCCCAAGCCATTCCCAGTTATGCGCCACGCCAAGCGGCGGCGCATTTCAACAAGTTGGAATGTTTTTGCTTTAACCAATACACCTTGGCCCCGGGCGAGAAAAAGCAGTGGCCGGTGGCGTTTGTGATTGACAGCAAACTTTCCAAAGACGTGACCACCATCACCTTGTCCTACACCTTCTTTGAGGTGGGCTCCAAAACGCCGCCTGCGCCAGTTGCCGCCTTGCCCATGGCTTTGAGTTCCGGGAGTGGCTCGTGAGCGACGTGTTGTCGGTCAAGCCAGCCAAAAACTCATTTGGGCGGGCCGTGCTGACCGTGGCTTGGTCGTTTTTGGGAATCCGCAAAAAAAGTGGCTTTGAAGAGGATCTGGCTCGGGTTTCGCCCTTGCATGTGCTCTTGGTGGGCTTGTTGTCTGGTCTGTTGTTTGTGATCGGGTTGATCGTTTTGGTCAACTGGGTCGTTGCGAAATAATTAGGAGTCGTTTCAATGAGCGCCAATTCCCACGGTGGAACCCCTTACTACTTTGTGCCCGGTCCATCGCGCCATCCGGCGATGGCGGCACTGGGTTTGTTTTTTGTGATCTTGGGTGCTGGCCAATGGATCAACGGCTCCGATTGGGGCAAATATGCCCTGTTGTTTGGCTTGGTATTTTGGCTTTTTGTGCTCTACCAATGGTTTGGTGAAGCCATTGCCGAAAGTGAGGCCGGCAGTTATGGCCACAAAGTGGACTTGTCTTTCCGCTGGAGCATGAGCTGGTTCATCTTCTCTGAGGTGATGTTTTTCGGTGCCTTTTTCTCTGCCTTGTGGTGGGCGCGCGCGCACTCGGTACCCATGCTGGGTAGTTTAGAGAATGCGCTGTTGTGGCCCGACTTCAAAGCCGTGTGGCCCTCACTGGCCGCGGGTGCGACCGCATCCCCGGGGGGGATCATTGAGCCGTTCCAAACCATGACGCCTTTTTGGTTGCCCACCATCAACACCGCTTTGTTGCTGTCATCTGGCGTGACCTTGACCATCGCCCACCATGCGCTGCGCGAAAACCATCGCAGTCGCACCATCACCTTCATGTGGCTGACGGTTTTGTTGGGCATCGTGTTCTTGTTTGTGCAGGGTTACGAATACGCCCATGCCTACAACGATTTGAACCTCAAGCTCACCTCAGGTATGTACGGATCGACCTTTTACATGCTCACTGGTTTCCACGGTTTTCACGTGTTTTTGGGCATGTTGATGTTGTTGGTCATCACGCTTCGCTTGCAAAAAGGGCACTTCAATGCCGACAAGCATTTTGGTTTTGAAGGTGCCGCCTGGTACTGGCACTTTGTGGACGTGGTTTGGCTGGGCTTGTACATCCTGGTTTATTGGATGTGATGGCCAACCAAGCTCGCCCATGAAAGGCCGCCCTGAGCGGCCTTTTTTGTCCACCAGCTTGCCCGGTTACTGGCAAACAAGCAGACAGGCTGTGGGAATTGGCGCTCAATGCCCTGCCGGTATGCCAGAAGGTTGGATGTAGCCGAGTTTCCAAGCCAGCAGCACACACAGGAACACCACGATGGAAATCCCAACCCGCATGGCCAGGGCCTTCATCATGTTGCTGGTTTTGGCTTGGCCATCGCGGCCGTCGCGCATCATGAAAAATAAAGCAGTGCCCAAACTGCCAAGAATGGCCACAAAGCCCAGGGCGACAATCCATTTCATGAGCTCCATTATCCGCTTTGTTCACGCATGAGCGCCAACCATCCAAGCCCCGCACCCAAAGCAGCCTGGCGCACAGCCCGGTGGTGGTTTGTCACGGTCGTGGCGCTGATGGCCATGGCTGTGACCGCACGCTTGGGCGTGTGGCAATCCGATCGGGCGCAGCAAAAGGAAAGCTTGCATAACTTGCAGCAGGCGCAGGCTTTGTTGGCACCCTTGACCAACGCGGCATTTGAGTCCCCCATGGATGCCGCCCAGGGCTTGCACCGGCGCGTCAGTTTGCAAGGGGTGTGGCGACCAGAGCACACGGTTTTTTTGCAAAACCGCAGCCAAAACGGTGCGCCTGGCTTTTGGGTGCTGACACCTTTGCAGTTGTCACCCTCGGCCATGGTGTTGGTGCAGCGCGGTTGGGCGCCGCGCGACCGGGTCTCCCCTGAAGTGTTGCCACCGATAGAGACGCCCCCAGGACAGGTCAACCTGCAAGGGCGTTGGGTCGCGCCTCCCTCGCGCATGGTCGAGTTAACCAGTGCTGCCGAGTCCTCAGCAATGGGGTCGGAACCAAGGTCATCGGTCATCAGGCAAAATCTAGACGTGAACGCATGGGCAGCAGAGATGAAATTGCCCATTTTGGCCACTGTGTTGCAAACCGGTACAGCCTCTGAAGGCTTGGCACGCGACTGGGCACCCGCCCTGTCAGGTGCCGATAAAAACCGGGGTTATGCGTTTCAGTGGTTCGCTTTGTCTGGCCTGGTGGCCGTGTTGTTTGTTTGGTTTCAAATCATTTTGGTCCTGCGCCATGTCCCCCCAACCCGATCCTGATAAACCCCAAGCTTTGGGCTTGACGGTGTACGACCTGCCCCAGCCAGAGGCTGTGGCGCAGGCTGATGGCAACCGCAGCTGGGCCGGGCGCTGGCGCATGCTGGCACTGCTATTGGTTTGTGCGTCACCGGTGATCGCCTCTTATGTCACCTATTACCTGATTCGCCCCGAAACCCGACGCAGTTTTGGCGAGTTGATCGAGCCGCAACGCGACTTACCCCCATTGACCACCACGGCTTTGGACGGGCGCACAGCCTCTCTTCCCGAGCTCAAAGGGCAATGGCTGTTGATCAGCGTGTCCTCGGCCGCTTGTGCCGCCCAATGCGAGCAAAACTTGTATTTCCAACGCCAAATTCATGCGGGTTTGGGCAAGGAGCGGGACAAATTGGACCGGGTGTGGCTGATCACCGATGCGCTTGACGTCTCACCCGCTTTGCTGGCCTCGATCCCCGGCTCATTGAACTTGCGGGTGGATCCGCAGGGTTTGGGCCAGTGGCTGGCGCCCGAGGCGGGGCATGGCTTGACCGAGCATTTGTACTTGGTTGACCCCATGGGCCGTTGGATGATGCGCTTCCCACCCCAATTGGCTGCTGAAAATGCCCCCAAACTCAAACGCGACTTGGAGCGATTGATCCGCGCCGCCAAGTCTTGGGACTTGCCTGGGCGCTGAGCCCTTGGACGCCATGGACACCACCCCTTTGCTCAACCTCGGCCCGCTGGCGCAGCTGTTGCTGCTGGCCACATTGCTGGCCCTGGGCCCGCTGGCCTGGGTGTGGTGGCGCGGGGGGGCCGCAAAATCAATGCTGGCCAAACGGCACGCGCTCACCGTGTGGGTATTGTTTTTGACCTTTGACTTGGTGGTGTTCGGCGCCTTCACCCGTTTGACCGATTCGGGCTTGGGTTGCCCCGATTGGCCCGGTTGCTATGGCCAAGCCAGCCCTTGGGGCGCTCAACAGGCCATCCGCGCCGCTGAACAGGCCCTGCCCAGTGGGCCGGTGACCTGGAGCAAGGCGTGGATCGAGATGATCCACCGCTATTTCGCCACAGCAGTGGGTGCCTTGGTGCTTTTCTTGGCGGTTGCGAGCAGCTGGCCCAGCAAGGCCTCAGGGCCAGGCTCAGAGCGGCTGGGCGTGGGCTTGTCATGGTTCACCTTGGCTTGGATTTTGTTGCAAGGTGCCTTTGGTGCCTTGACCGTCACCATGAAATTGTTTCCGCTGATCGTGACCTTGCACTTGATGGGGGGTCTGGTGTTGCTGGCCTTGCTGGCGTGGCAGGTGGGTCAGATGCGCTTTGCATTGGGCCTGTCGCGCCCCGTGCAGATCGCGCGGGGTTGGCGCATGGCCCTGTGGCTGCTGCTGATGCTGTTGGGCGCACAAGTGGCCTTGGGCGGCTGGGTCAGCACCAACTACGCGGTATTGGCATGCGACACCTTTCCCAAATGCCAAGACAGTTGGTGGCCGGAGATGGACTTTGGCGCTGGCTTTGCGTTGTGGCGGCACCTGGGCATGTCTGCCGACGGAAGTTGGCTGCCCATGCCCGCCTTGGTGGCCATCCACTATGCGCACCGCTTGGGCGCTTACCTCTTGGCCCTGGCAGTGGTTGGCGTGTGTTGGGTTTTGTGGCCTCGGCCTGAATTGCGCGCTTGGGTCACCACCTTGGGCGCCTTGTTGTTGTTGCAACTGGCCACGGGCTTGAGCAATGTCGTGCTGGGTTGGCCATTGGTCGCGGCTTTGTTGCACACCGCTGGCTCGGCCGCATTGATGTTGACCTTGGTCGGGTTGTTGCGCCTGACCGTGGCGGCGGCAGACACGTCAGCACAGCGGACAACTTCTGCGGGGTGGGCCACATGATCGCGCCCGTGTTCACCTTTGGCCAACGCTGGCGGCAGTTCCAGGCCTTGACCAAGCCGCGGGTGATCCAGTTGATCGTGTTTTGTGCACTCATCGGCATGGT
>CAMDJU010000225.1 GCA_945900695.1 Bordetella parapertussis
ATGACCCACACCCAAGCACCCGCCACCCCACCCAACTGGAGCGCCACACCAGAGGCTGCGATCGCGCCCATCACATACTGGCCCTCGGCACCAATGTTCCACACATTGGCGCGAAAGCACAGGGCCAAGCCCAGCGCGATGATGAGCAAGGGCGTGGCCTTGACCACCAACTCGCCCAAGGCATAAGGGTTTTTGATCGGTTCCCAAAAAAACACCCGCAAGGCCGCCACCGGGTCTTTGCCCATGGCCGTGAACAACATCACGCCCAAGAGCACCGTGATGGCCAAGGCCAGAAACGGCGCAGCCCAAGTCCAAGCGGCAGAGGGCAAGGCACGGGGCTCCAGGCGAATCATGCGCCGCCCTCCGCTGCAACGCTGGCCTGCTCTGGCCACAAACCGCTCATCCAACCGCCGATCAAAGCCACATCCGCTTGATCGCGGTCGATGCGCGGAGACAAACGCCCCTGGGCCATCACATGCAAGCCATCGCACAACTCAAACAACTCGTCGAGTTCTTCGCTGACCACCAGCACCGCACAACCGGCATCGCGCAAGCCCAAGATGGCGGCTCGAATATGCGCCGCCGCACCGACGTCCACGCCCCAGGTGGGCTGTGCAAGCAGCAGCACCCGGGGTTGCGCGTCGATCTCGCGGCCCACGATGAACTTTTGCAAATTGCCACCCGACAAAGACTGGGCCAAGGCCCGCGGACCGCTGGCCTTGACGCGGAAGCACTCGATCACCGCGCTGGCCTGCGCTTGCAAGGCGCGCAAGTGGATCCACCCGCCACGACCCACCGCCTCATGGCGGGTGAGCAATAAGTTGTGCGCCAAATCCATGCCCGGCACCGCACCACGGCCTAAGCGCTCTTCGGGCACAAAGTGCATGCCCAACGCGCGCCGCGCAGGCGGTGGCCATGCCCCCACCGCTTCGGCCCCCAAAACAATGGCCTGGGGCTGGGCACGAGTGTCCTCGCCGGACAGGGCGGCCAGCAGTTCGCGTTGCCCATGGCCCGACACCCCCGCAATCCCCAACACCTCACCCGCTCGCAGCGCCAGCCCCACCCCCGACAAGTCCACCCCAAAGGGCTCGCTGCGCGGCAGGCTCAAGCCAGACACCTGCAACAACACGGGCCCTGGCGATCGACGCTGGCGCACCAAGGTGGGCGGCTCGCTGCCGATCATGCGCTGGCTCAGCGACGCGTTGCTCTCTTGGCGCGGGTCGCACTCACCCGTGACGCGACCCGCGCGCAGCACCGTGCAGCGGGTACACAAGGCACGGATTTCATGCAACTTGTGGCTGATGTACAAAATGCTGCAGCCCTCGGCCACCAATTGGCGCAACACCACAAACAACTTGTCCACCGCTTGTGGGGTGAGCACCGAAGTGGGCTCGTCCAAGATCAACAAGCGCGGGTCGGTGAGCAAGGCACGGATGATCTCCACCCGCTGCATCTCGCCCACGCTCAGGGTGTGCACCGGTCGGTCGGGGGCCATGTCCAAACCATATTGCGCGGCTTTGTCCACGATGCGCGCGCGCACCTCGGGCAAGGTCCATTTCGCATCCAAACCCAGCCACACGTTTTGGGCCACGCTCAAGCTGTCAAACAAACTGAAGTGCTGAAACACCATGGCAATACCCAATTGCCGCGCCACTTGCGGGTTGCGAATGCGCACCACCTCGCCTTGAAACAATATGCGCCCCTCATCGGGCTGGGTGGCGCCGTAAATCACCTTCATCAGGGTGGACTTGCCAGCGCCGTTTTCGCCCAACACCGCATGGATTTCGCCAGGCATGACGCGCAGGTTCACCGCGTCGTTGGCGACCACCGACGGGTAACGCTTGGTGATGCCCTCCAAAGTCAACAAGGGCTCGGGCAGTGCAGGGGCGGACGACATCAAAGTACTGGGCAGGTATCAGGGCATCTGTGGTGCGTGAATATACCGCCTTGGCCCCCAACACCCCACCCGTGCGGGGCCATGCGACACTTTGCATCCCCCTTGAACACTTGCCCCACGATGTCCAGCCTGCTCATCCACCAAGCCCAATGCATTGCCACCCAAAACGACGCGGGTACCGAATGGCGCAACGCGTCCATTTGGGTGCGCGATGGGCGCATTCAAGCCATTGTGAATGCCACCGACGTTCCCCCCGATTGGCTCCACAGCGCCGACGAAGTGATCGACGCGCGCCGCCATGTGGTGGTGCCAGGTTTGGTCAACACCCACCACCACATGGTGCAAAGCCTCACCCGCGCTGTGCCCGCCGTGCAAAACGCCGAGTTGTTTGCGTGGCTGCAGGGCCTCTACCCCCTGTGGGCCGGTCTAACCCCCGAAATGGTGCTTGTCTCCACCCAAGTCGCCATGGCCGAGTTGCTGCTCAGCGGCTGCACCACCAGCTCTGACCACCTCTACATCTATCCCAACGGCGTGCGCTTGGACGACAGCATCGAGGCCGCGCACACCATGGGCATGCGCTTCACCGCCACGCGCGGCAGCATGAGCGTGGGGCAGTCACAAGGCGGCTTGCCACCCGACAGCGTGGTGGAGAACGAAGCTTTCATCCTGAAAGAGACCCAGCGTTTGATCGAGACGCACCATGACGCCCGCTTTGGCGCCATGACCCATGTGGCCGTGGCCCCTTGTTCGCCGTTCAGCGTGAGCCAAGACCTGATGCGCACATCGGCCGAACTGGCCCGCGCCCACGGCGTGCGCCTGCACACCCACTTGGCAGAGAACGACCACGACATCGCTTATACGAAAGAAAAGTTCAACTGCACGCCAGCGCAGTACGCGCAAGACCTGGGCTGGGTCGGCAGCGACGTGTGGCATGCGCATTGTGTGAAGCTCGATGAAGCGGGCACCTATTTGTTTGCCAAAACCCGCACCGGCATTGCCCATTGCCCGTGCAGCAATATGCGCTTGGCCAGTGGCATCTTGCCCCTGCGCCAAATGCTGGATGCCGGTGTTCCAGTGGGCCTGGGTGTGGATGGCAGCGCCAGCAACGATGCGGGCCACCTGCTCAACGAAGCGCGCCAAGCCATGTTGCTCGCGCGCGTGGGCCGGGCAATGGATGCGCCGCGCCAAGACCAGGGCCGCACGGTGTTTGGCTGCGACTTGGGTCCCGCCGAGATGACCCCGCGCGACGCCTTGAAACTGGCCACACGCGGCGGCGCACAGGTGCTGGGCCGCGCCCATGAAATTGGGCAAATCACACCCGGCTTTTGCGCCGACATCGCGATGTTTCGCACCGACACCCTGAGCATGGCCGGTGCCGCTGTGCACGACCCCGTGGGTGCCTTGCTGCTGTGCGCCAGCGACAACGCCGACTTCACCATCGTCAATGGCCGTGTGGTGGTGCGCGAAGGGCGGCTGGCCTCAGTGGACATGGGGCCGCTGATTGAGCGGCACAACCAACTGGCGCAGGCCTTAGCGGCTGGGTCCCGCTGAGGCCACCACAGGCCATGGAGCTGGGTGGTGCTGCGCGACAAGCCGGTTGGTTGACTGAAGATGACATCTTGGCAGGTGCTTTGTGAAGGTTTTTTGGACGCCCATGTATGTCTGACGAGAGGCAAGAGGCAAAGCCAATTTTCAAGAGACCTTGACAAAATCTCATTTGAGATACAAAATTCACGCAGCCGAGCAGAGGACCAGATGAGCGCACAAACTTCCATGCTCCACATACGTGTGGACGACGACACCAAAGAGCAAGCCACGGTGGCCTTGTCTGCCATGGGTTTGACCATGTCTGACGCAGTGCGTTTATTTTTGCGTCGTGTGGTGATTGACCAAGCGTTTCCCCTGGAACTCAAAGTGCCCAACGCCGAAACGCTGGCCGCCATGGAGGAGTCCCGCGCCATGATGGCCACAGCGCGTGCGGGCTTTGCCACGGCTGACGAACTCTTGGCTGATCTTGAAAAAAACAGCCAAGCCTAAACGGGCAGACCCGCCTCGTTTGGCCAACTACACCAGGGTGTTTTTAAAGGATTGGCAGCGCTTGTCGCACTCGGGTCGGTACGACATGGCAAGTCTCAAAGAAGCCATGTTGCTGTTGATGGCCAACGATGCGCCGCTGGGGCCCGAGTGGCTAGACCACCCATTGAAGGGCGACTGGTCAGACCATCGCGAATGCCACATTGGCGGGGATTTTTTGCTGATTTACCAGGTGGTTGAGGACCGCATCCACTTCGTTCGGGCAGGTACACACGCAGAGCTTTTCAGCAGTTGACTTGGGGTAACCACGTCGCTGCCAGTCTCTAGCTGATGGCGCTTTTCAAGCCACCGCATATCCTGTCAGCGTCTAAAACACCCCCCTCAATCCGCCTTCGCCCCCGCTTGAAACCAACGCCCGATGGTGGCGCGTTCTGCTTCGGTGATGCCAGAGGCGTTGTTCATGGGCATTTGGCGGGTCACCACCACTTGTTGGTAGACGTTTTGCGCGTGTTGGCGCAAGGTTTCGGCGCTGTCCAAACGGATGTTTTTCATTTGCACTTGTTCGCCATGGCAAGACACACAGTGCTGGGCAAGGATGGTTTGCACGCTGGCCAAAGTGGCTGCTGCGGGGGCGGCGCTGGGGGCCGGTGCAGGGGCTGGGCGCAGCCACACCACCACACCGATGATGATGGCCACACCCAC
>CAMDJU010000226.1 GCA_945900695.1 Bordetella parapertussis
TGGAGGCGCGGGCCGGAGTCGAACCGACCTACACGGATTTGCAATCCGGTGCATAACCGCTTTGCTACCGCGCCTTGAGCGAGAAAAAAGGGAAGCAAAGCTTCCCTTTTAATATGGAGCGGGAGACGAGGCTCGAACTCGCGACCTCAACCTTGGCAAGGTTGCGCTCTACCAACTGAGCTACTCCCGCGTGGAGAGCCGAAATTATAGCGCATTTCGGCATGTGCCCGCATAGGGCATGTCAATGCTTGATGGCCTCCACTTTCGGGGCGGCATCGGTGCTCGGTGCAGCGGCCAATGGATCCTCATCGGGCAGTGGCTGGGGCATGCGCTCCAGCGCAATTTCAAGCACTTTATCGATCCATTTGACCGGGATGATCTCCAATCCGTTCTTCACGTTTTCGGGGATCTCTTGCAGGTCTTTGACGTTTTCCTCTGGAATCATGACGGTTTTGATACCGCCGCGCAAAGCGGCCAAAAGCTTTTCTTTCAGGCCCCCAATCGCCGTGACTTCGCCACGCAAGGTGATCTCGCCGGTCATGGCCACATCACTGCGCACCGCAATGCCGGTGAGCACCGAAACGATGGCCGTGGTCATGGCCGCACCTGCGCTGGGCCCGTCTTTGGGCGTGGCGCCATCGGGAACGTGAATGTGGATGTCCTTTTTCTCGAAAGCATCCTCACGGATGCCCAAGAGCTTGGCACGGCTGCGCACCACGGTGCGGGCAGCCTCGACGGACTCTTTCATCACGTCTCCCATGGAGCCCGTGCGGGTGATGTTGCCCTTGCCTGACATGGTGGCAGCTTCGATGGTCAGCAGGTCGCCGCCCACCTCGGTCCAGGCCAGGCCCACCACTTGGCCGATTTGGTTTTGCTGTTCAGCGCGGCCGTAGGTGTATTTGCGCACACCCAAAAAGTCGTCGAGGTTGTCGGCGGTGACCACCACTTGCGGGGTCATCTTTTTGAGCTGCAAACCCTTGACCACCTTGCGGCAAATTTTGGACAAGTCACGCTCCAATGAGCGCACGCCTGCCTCGCGGGTGTAGTAGCGCACGATGTCACGGATGGCCGACTCTTGCAGGGCCAGTTCTTCGTCTTTGACGCCGTTGTTTTTCATTTGCTTGGGCAGCAAATATTTGATGGCGATGTTGACCTTTTCGTCCTCGGTGTAGCCCGACAAACGAATCACTTCCATGCGGTCCAGCAAGGCTGGCGGGATGTTCATCGAATTGGAGGTGGCCACAAACATCACGTCGCTCAAGTCGAAGTCCACTTCAACGTAATGATCGGCAAAGGTGTGGTTTTGCTCGGGATCCAAGACCTCCAGCAAAGCACTCGAGGGGTCGCCTCGGAAGTCGGCGCCGATCTTGTCAATTTCATCGAGCAAGAACAAGGGGTTGCGGGTGCCGGACTTGGTCAGGCTTTGCAAGACCTTGCCAGGCAATGCGCCAATGTAGGTGCGGCGGTGACCACGGATTTCAGCCTCATCACGCATGCCGCCCAAGGCCATGCGCACGTATTTGCGCCCAGTGGCTTTGGCGATCGATTGGCCCAAAGATGTTTTGCCCACACCGGGTGGGCCGACCAAACACAGGATAGGGGCCTTGACCTTGTCCACCCGTTGCTGAACCGCAAGATATTCAAGGATGCGGTCTTTGACTTTTTCCAGGCCGTAATGGTCTTCGTTCAGCACCCCCTCGGCATTGCCCAAGTCGTGCTTGATTTTGGTTTTTTTGCTCCAAGGCAAACCCACCAACACGTCGATGTAGTTGCGCACCACGGTGGCCTCGGCCGACATGGGTGACATGAGCTTGAGTTTTTTCAGCTCGCCTTCGGCCTTTTTGCGTGCCTCAGTCGGCATCTTGGCGGCCTTGATTTTCTTTTCGATTTCCTCGATGTCAGCGCCGTCTTCGCCCTCACCCAGCTCTTTTTGGATGGCTTTGACCTGCTCATTGAGATAGAAGTCACGCTGGTTTTTTTCCATTTGGCGCTTGACGCGTCCCCGGATGCGCTTGTCGACATTGAGGATGTCAACTTCGCGCTCAAGTTGCTCGTACAAGTTTTCCAGCCGCGCTTTGACATCGGCCAGATCAAGCACGATTTGCTTGTTCTCCAACTTCAGGGGCAAATGGGCGGCAATGGTGTCGGCCAAACGACCTGGGTCGTCGATGCTGGAGATCGAGGTCAAAATCTCAGGCGGTATTTTTTTGTTCAGTTTGACGTATTGGTCGAACTGCTGCATCACCGCGCGGCGCAGGGCTTCGACTTCGCTGTCTTTGGCCGACAAGGCCGTCACCTCAATGGGGGTGAGCTTGGCAGTGAAATGGCTCTCGCCGTCTTCGACGTGGTCCACCACAGCGCGCTGCAAACCCTCCACCAAGACCTTGACGGTGCCGTCGGGCAATTTGAGCATTTGCAAGATGGAAGCGACACAACCCACAGTGAACATGTCGCTGACGGCCGGTTCGTCCTTGGCCGCGGCCTTTTGGGCCACCAACATGATGCGCCGCTCTGCGGCCATGGACAACTCCAGGGCCTTGATGCTTTTGGGCCGCCCCACAAACAGTGGGATGACCATGTGCGGAAACACGACGACATCGCGCAAAGGCAGCAAAGGCAGCTCAATGGCCACCGGCGGCAATGGTGTTTGTCCAGACATGATGGTCTCAACCTCGGGAAAAAGCACCGCCAAGGGCGGGGCTTGGGGAATCAGGCCTTTTTGGCTGCCTCTCGGTAGACCAGCAGGGGGGGTTTGTTTTCGTCGATGGTGGACTCGTCCACCACCACTTTTTCGACATTGCTCGCATTGGGCAGATCAAACATGGTGTCAGTCAGCGATTGTTCAAGGATGGATCGCAGGCCACGGGCACCTGTTTTTCGCGCCAAGGCCTTTTTGGCAATCGCTTTGAGCGCATTGGGGCGGATTTCAAGGTCCACCCCTTCCATGGCCAGCAATTTGCTGTACTGCTTGACCAAGGCGTTTTTGGGCTCGGTCAGAATTTGCACCATCGCGTCCTCGGTGAGCTCACTCAAAGTGGCCACGATGGGCATGCGGCCGACCAACTCGGGGATCAAACCAAACTTGATCAGGTCTTCGGGCTCCACCTCACGGAACACATCGGTCAGGCTGCGCTGCAACTTGCTTTTGACCATGGCGCCAAAACCGATGCCAGAGGATTCGGTGCGGTTTTCAATGACCTTTTCCAAACCAGCAAACGCGCCACCGCAAATGAACAAGATATTGGTGGTGTCGACTTGCAAAAAGTCTTGGTTGGGGTGCTTGCGCCCACCCTGAGGGGGTACGCTGGCCATCGTGCCTTCAATCAGTTTGAGCAAGGCTTGCTGCACACCCTCGCCCGACACATCGCGGGTGATAGAGGGGTTGTCAGACTTGCGAGAAATTTTGTCGATTTCGTCGATGTAGACGATGCCGCGTTGGGCTCGATCGATGTCATAGCTGCAGCTTTGCAACAGCTTTTGGATGATGTTTTCCACATCCTCGCCCACATAACCGGCCTCGGTCAAGGTGGTGGCGTCGGCCATCACAAAGGGCACATCCAACATGCGCGCCAGGGTTTGCGCCAGCAAAGTTTTGCCCGAACCGGTGGGCCCAATCAGCAAGATGTTGCTTTTGGTGAGTTCGACTTCATCCTTTTTGGATTTTTCTTTGTGGCGAAGGCGCTTGTAATGGTTGTAAACCGCGACCGCCAAAGAGCGCTTGGCCGCTTCTTGGCCAATGACATAGTTGTCGAGGTTGTTTTTGATCTCCAGCGGGGTGGGCAAGTCGCCGCGCGCATCGCGGGCTGCGGTCTCAGCCGGCAGTTCGTCGCGAATGATCTCGTTGCACAGGTCAATGCATTCGTCGCAAATGAAAACCGAAGGCCCCGCAATCAGCTTTTTGACCTCGTGCTGGCTCTTTCCGCAAAATGAGCAGTACAAGGTCTTGTCGCTGGAGTTCGAATTCTTATCGGCCATGAATGCCTTCCTCGCTCAGGGTTTGACCAAATGATAACCAATCCAGCCAGGGCCAAATGGGCCCCGTTGGTGCTGGTGCCTTGGGCGATGCGCGCAAGCGATCAGGGCCGCTTGGCAATGACTTGGTCGACCAACCCATATTCTTTCGCTTCATCGGCCGAGAGGTAGTAATCGCGTTCGGTGTCGCGCTCAATTTTTTCCAAGGGCTGCCCGGTGCGCTCGGCCAAAATTTTGTTCAACTGCTCGCGGGTTTTGAGAATTTCCCGGGCGTGGATTTCAATTTCCGTGGCCTGACCTTGGGTACCACCCAAAGGTTGGTGGATCATGACCTTGGAGTTGGGCAGGCTAAAGCGCTTGCCCTTGGCCCCAGCGGCCAACAAAAATGCGCCCATGCTGGCGGCCATGCCAATGCACAGGGTGGAGACTTCGGGCTTGATGAAGTTCATGGTGTCAAAGATCGCCATGCCCGCACTCACCGACCCGCCAGGCGAGTTGATGTAGAGCGAAATATCTTTATCGGGGTTTTCGCTCTCCAAGAACAACAACTGCGCGACCACCAAATTGGCCGTTTGGTCATTGACGCCACCGACCAAAAAAATGACCCGCTC
>CAMDJU010000227.1 GCA_945900695.1 Bordetella parapertussis
TGGGACGTTAGCTCAGTTGGTAGAGCAGCGGACTTTTAATCCGTTGGTCACAAGTTCGAATCTTGTACGTCCTACCAACATTGGCGGGTGACAGTTGATCTGTCACCCGTTTTTTGTTTCAGGTGATGCCACATGCCCAGCAGTCTTTGGTTTCGTTGGATCAGCGGTGTTTGCGCAATCGGGCTGACATGCCAAGTTCTGGCCATGGGGTGGTTTTTTGAACCCACCACACCCGTGGAGTCGGTCATGCTGACCGCTGCCGAATACAAGCAGTTGAAGATCAATGCGGGATGGGCCCTTGGCGACGCGCAGACCATGGTGTTTGAGGTGCGCAATCCCTTGCCTGGCGCCGTTTTTTGTCCAGCGGTTCAACTGGTCGACAAGAACGACAAGACCAGTACCAAAGAGCTGCGGCCCAAGTTGTATTTGCCCGCCGATAGCCAGCGCAAGGCCAGCGTCTCATCCGCAGAAAAAGACAAAATCAAAAGCTACGTTTTGGTTTGCAGTTGCAACAAACCCCTGCAAGGGCCGGCCAGTTGTATGGGCAGTTGAGCGCTTCGCCCCCACTATGCAGGCGACTGTTGGCCCAGGGCATCAAGCTCCTCGCTCAAGGCCAACCAGCGCTCCTCGGCCTGTGCCATTTGCTGCTGCTTGCTTTTCATTTGTCGCCCCAAATCGGCCATCTCGGCACCAGACAAAGGCGTCTGCATTTTGGCCTCTAACAGCGCCCATTCTGCTTGATGGTTTTTCATGGATGTCTCCAACTGCTGCAACTCTTTCTTCAGCGGCTTGAGGCGATCGGCCTTGTCTTGGCGCATTTGTGCTTGGCGTTGGCGGCCTTGTCGCCCACCCGATTGAGCGGGCTCCACAGCGCTGGGTTTTTTGGACAGCTTGGTTGACCCCGTTGCTTGGCTGGTGTTGTCGGCCACCATGCGCTGGTAATCATCCAAGTCGCCAGCAAAAGACTGCACACGACCTTGGCTGACCACCCAAAATTCATCGCACACAGCACGCAACAAAGCACGGTCATGGCTGACCAATAACACCGTGCCATCAAAGCCATTGATCGCCATGCCCAAAGACTCTCGCGTGACCAAATCCAAATGGTTGGTGGGCTCATCCAACAACAGCAGATTGGGCCGCTGCCAGACCAACATGGCCAGCACCAAGCGGGCTTTTTCGCCCCCACTCAAGGTGCCCACGGCTTGCCCCACCATGGTGTTGACGAAACGGAAATTGCCCAAGAAATTGCGCAACTCTTGCTCGCGCGCATGGGGGGAGACTTTGCGCGCCAAATCGATCATGTGCTGCAACGGGGAGTCGTCGGGCTTCAACACGTCCAGCTCTTGCTGGGCAAAATAACCAATGCGCAAGCCCTTGCCCTCGACCATTTCGCCCGAGATCAAATTCAAATCGCCCGCAATGGTTTTCACCAATGTGGATTTTCCCTGCCCATTGGCCCCCAAAATACCAATGCGTTGACCGGCCAAAACCGAAATACCCACCCCCCGCAAAATGGTTGTCTCACCCAGATCTGTGGTGTAACCCAAATCGGCAGTTTGCAAAGACAACATGGGGTTGGGCAGGCTCTCTGGGGGCTTGAATTCAAACTGAAAATCGGCCGCATCGAGCACGGCATCCACCCGTTGCATCCGCTCCAAGGCCTTGACCCGGCTTTGCGCTTGTTTGGCTTTGCTGGCTTTGGCTTTGAATCGGTCGATGAATTTTTGCAAATGGGCAATGCGATCTTGTTGCTTTTCAAAGGCCGACTGCTGCAACGCTTGCTGCTGCGCAAGCAAGGTTTCAAAGGCGCTGTAATTGCCACCGTAGCGGGTGAGTTGTGCGTTGTCCAAATGCAAGGTCACGCGGGTCACCGCATCCAAAAAATCTCGGTCGTGGCTGATCACGAGCATGGTTCCTTCATACCGCTTGAGCCAATCTTCCAGCCACACCAAGGCATCCAAGTCCAAGTGGTTGGTGGGTTCGTCTAACAGCATCAAGTCCGCAGGGCACATCAAGGCACGGCTGAGCTGCAAACGCATGCGCCAACCCCCAGAAAAACTGTTGACGGGGTTGTCGAGTTCATCGCTCTTGAAGCCCAAGCCCAGCAGCATGGCCTGCGCGCGTGAGCGGGCTGTGTGCCCGCCCGCATCATCCAAAGCCGCGTGCGCCAAGGCCATGGCTTCACCGTCATCGCGCAGTTCGGCTTGCTGCAATTCAGCCAGAACGCGACCCAAGCGCAGATCGCCTTCGAGCACAAAATCGGTGGCGCCTTGGTCGGTCTCGGGGATGTGCTGCTCGACTTGCGAAATCTCCCAGGTGTCGGGCATAGCCCATTCACCTTGGTCTTCTTGGAGTTGCCGGGTGATCAGCGCAAACAGACTGGATTTCCCAGCCCCATTGCGACCAATCAAACCCACTTTTTCACCCACTTGGATGGTCGCCGTGGCTTGTGAAAGAACTACCTTGGTTCCCCGGCGCAACACAATTTTTTTGAAATTCAACATGGGGCTAGCTTCAGTTGTTGTTGATCCAGCAACAACACTTGGTCGTCTCCTGCGCTGGTGCTCAGCCCAATGGGCGAAAGCCATGGAAAAGCCGCGTCGAAATGGTCGCGTTCGTTGCCGATTTCCAGCACCAAAACCCCATGGGGGCTCAGGTGGTGGTGCGCACAAGCCAGCAAGGGGCGAACAAAGTCCATCCCGTCATGCCCCCCGGCCAAGGCCAATCGGGGCTCGGCCAAAAATTCAGGCGGCAGCGCTTGCATGCTGTGCTCATTCACGTATGGGGGGTTGCACAAAATCAAGTCGTATTGCCCCAGGGGGGCCGCCAGTCCAGCCACCGCACGCCATTGGATGCGATCGGACAGGCCATGCCTTTCGCCATTGATGCGGGCCACGGCCAAGGCATCGGTGCTGATGTCGCTGCCTTCGATGTGGGCATCGGGGTAGGCCATGGCGGCCAGCACCGCCAAACTGCCATTGCCCGTGCACAAGTCCAAGATGCGCTGGGGCGCAGGGCTCAAAAAATGGTCAATGCTTTGCAGGGCCAATACCTCTGCGATCAAGCTTCGCGGCACGATGCTGCGCTCGTCCACATAAAAATCAATACCTTGCAACCAGGCTTCGCGGGTCAAATATGCGATGGGCAGGCGTTGGTCAATGCGCTGTTTCAGCAGTGCCAGACACGACTGGATTTGCGCCTCAGACAAGTGGTTGGCATGCATCTGCGGGTCGGTGTCCAGGGGCAAGCCCAGGCGCCACAAGACCAGCCAAGCGGCCTCATCGGCCATCTCCAAGGTGCCTTGTCCCAAGGCCACATGGGATGACTGCAACAGGTGGCTGGCCTGCGCCATCAGTTCAGCCAAGGTCATGGGTGATGAGCGGCGACCAGCCGATCCAGTCTTTCCAGCACACCTTGGTAGATGTTTTTCAAGGGCTCGATGTCTTGGATGCGCACGTTCTCATTGACTTGGTGAATGCTGGCATTGGGTGGGCCCAACTCGATGACTTGCGGGCAGATTTGCGAAATAAAGCGACCATCACTGGTGCCACCCGTGGTCGAAAGTTCGGTGTGCAACCCGGTTTCGGCCAAGATGGCGGCTTGCACCGCTTGACTCAATTCGCCAGGTTGGGTGAGGAAGGGCGAGCCGCCCAGGGTCCATTCAATTTGGTAGGTCAAACCATGGCGATCCAGCACAGCGCACAGGCGGTCTTTCAATGACTGAACGCTGGACTCTGTGCTGAAACGAAAGTTAAAGTCGACCACCACCTCACCGGGAATCACATTGCCCACCCCAGTGCCCGCATGGATGTTGCTGACTTGCCAACTGGTGGGTGGAAAAAATGCGTTGCCCGCGTCCCAGCGCAAACCGACCAAATCGGCCAATGCGGGGGCCAATTCATGAATGGGGTTGCGGGCCAATTGGGGGTAGGCGATATGCCCTTGGATGCCTTGTACCGATAGTTTTCCGCTCAGTGAGCCCCGGCGCCCGTTTTTGATCATGTCGCCCGTGCTGTTCACGGAGGTGGGTTCTCCAACGATGCACCAGTCCAGCACCTGTTGTCGTGTCTTCAATTGTTCGCAAACCACCACTGTGCCATCCACTGAAGGGCCTTCTTCGTCACTGGTCAATAGAAATGCCAGATTGAGTGAGGTGTCGGGCTTGGCCTGCAAAAAATCTTCGGTCGCCACCACCATGGCGGCCAAAGAGGTCTTCATGTCGCTGGCACCGCGCCCAAACAAGCGACCATCGCGGTGGCTGGGGGTAAAGGGGTCACTGGTCCAGCGCGCCAGGGGCCCCGTGGGCACCACATCGGTGTGTCCCGCCCAAACCAGGGTGCGGCTGTGGGCATGGGTGCTGGGGCGCAGCGCCCATAAATTGGTCACCCGAAAGTCATCGGGCCCGCTGATGATGCTTTCGCACACAAAACCCAAGGGTTCCAGGCGCTTGGCAATCAGGTCTTGACACGCTTGATCGTCGGGCGTGAGGGAAGGCCGAGCAATCAGCTGCTCGGTGAGTTGCAAGGTGCGCGACATCAGTCGCGCAGCAAATCGTTGAGGCTGGTTTTGGCGC
>CAMDJU010000228.1 GCA_945900695.1 Bordetella parapertussis
GCCGACATGTCAAAGCGAAACAAACGGCATTCGATGGGGCCGTTCCACATGGGCACGCGGCGCGACTCTTTCAGGCGCATGCGGCCCGGCAATTTCAGGTCGGGGGTGAGCACCCAGGCGCTCCAGCCGGTGTAGTTTTTCTTCCAATGGCTGGCCAATTGAACAAAGAAGTCACCACCGTCCGTCACCTGCGCTTGCTCGCGTGCGCCCGCATCGCTGCGCGACTGACCGTGATGCGTGGACCCATCGCTGTCGGTGTCCCAATCGGGCGCAGTGGCTTGGGCCACAGCGGTGTTGCCCCGGCGGGTGGCCGCGCCAGCCACACCGGCCACCTCAATGCGCTCGCCATACGGCGGGTTAAGCAGCATCACCCCTGGCGCATCGCATGGCGGCATGCGCTGCAAAGCATCACCACCGCGCAGCACCAGCGCGTGCGCCACCCCGGCACGCTCGGCGTTGCGCTGGGCAAAGTCAACCATGCGAAACGCCACATCGCTGCCAAACACCGCCGCGCGTGGGGCCACTTGGGCAGCACGGGCTTGGTCGCGCAAACCGTCCCACACATGGGCCTGATAGGGCAATAGTTTTTCAAATGCGAAGCGACGCATCAGGCCGGGCGCCATGTTGCAAGCGATGGATGCGGCCTCGATGGCAATGGTGCCGCTGCCACAACACGGGTCGTACAAAGGCACGCCCTGCTCCACGCCGCTAGCGACGCTGGGTGGCGCTTCGCCGGGCGCGCTCAACAAAGGCATGCTCCAACCGCTGGCGGCCAACATGGCCGCAGCCAAGGTTTCTTTCAAAGGGGCGTCGCCTTTGTCCACACGCCAGCCGCGCTTGAACAGCGGCTCGCCCGAGGTGTCGATGTACAGCGTCATGTGGTCGGTGGTGAGGTGGGCGTACAAGCGCACATCGGGCCACTGGGTGTTGACGCTGGGGCGCTCGCCGCCTTTGGCGCGAAAGCGGTCGGCCACCGCGTCTTTGACGCGCAAGGTGGCAAAGTTCAGGCTTTTGAGCGGGCTGTGCTGGGCCGTCACCTCGACCTTGAAGCTGTGCTGGGGCGTGAACCAGGCCTCCCACGCCACGGCATGGGCACCGGCGTACACGTCGTCCTCATGCCGATATGGCGTGTGCGAGAGTTGCACCAAAACCCGCATGGCCAAGCGGCTGTGCAGGTTGAGCTGCATGGCCATGCGCCAAGACCCCGTCAAGCGCACACCACCACGGGCCACGCCCACGTGCAGGCCGGGGTCGGCGACCACTGTGCGCACCTCTTGGGCCAGGCATTGCTCCACCCCGGCCGCGCAAGGCAAAAACAAGTCCAGTTGGTTCATGGCAAAGCCTCAGAGCGTCTTGCGCAAATTGGTGGGCGCAATGCGCAGGGATTCGCGGTATTTGGCCACGGTGCGGCGCGCGCAGTCGATGCCTTGCTCTTTGAGCATGTCCGAGAGTTGGTTGTCACTGAGCGGTTTTTTGGGGTTTTCATTGGCCACAAATTGTTTGATCAAGGCCCGCACCGCGGTGCTCGATGCGTTGTTGCCGCTCTCCGTGCCCAGGCCCGAGCCAAAGAAATACTTGAGTTCAAAGGTGCCGTAAGGCGTGTGCATGTACTTGGCCGTGGTGACCCGGCTGATGGTGGACTCGTGCAGGCCCAGCTCATCGGCGATTTCCCGCAGCACCATCGGTCGCATGGCCAATTCGCCATGCTGCAAAAAACTTTTTTGGCGCTCGGCAATGGCCGTGCCCACGCGCAAGATGGTGTCAAAGCGCTGCTGGATGTTTTTGATGAACCAGCGCGCCTCTTGCAAGCGCTGCTGCAAACCTTGGTGGCCCTCGCCCTTGCCCGCTGACTTGAGCGCGTTGGCGTAAATGTCATGCACCCGCAGGCGCGGCATCACATCGGGGTTGAGCGCCACGCGAAACTTGGGGTTGCCCTGGCGGTCGGTGCCTGTGCGGGTGACCAACACATCGGGCACCACCGCATTGCGCTCCACATCAATGAAGCGCCGCCCGGGTTTGGGCTCCAAGCGGGCGATCAATGCGATGGCCAGCTTGATGGTGACCTCGCTGTCATTGACCGCCAGCACCAAGCGCTTGACGTCGCGGCGTGCCAGCAGCTCCAGGGGTTGGGCGCAAATGCGCAAAGCACAGTCGCGCACGCCGGTGGCCTCTTCGGAGCTGGGTGACAAAGCCTTGAGTTGCAGCGTCAAGCACTCGCCCAAATGGCGCGCACCCACGCCCACGGGCTCCAGGCTGTGCAACAAATGCAGGGCCATTTGGAAGCGCTCTTGCAGCTCCTCAATTTGTTCCTCATCGTCCCCAGCCAGGCCCTGGGCCAAGCTGAGCAAACTGTCTTCCAAATAACCGTCGTCGTTGAGCGATTCAATCAAAAAGCGCAGCGCAGCGCGGTCGGTTTCGCTCAACCTCAGTGCCAGGGCTTGCCGGTGCAAGAACGAGGTGAGCGACTCTTGGCTGCGCGCCAACTCGGTGGCGTCGGTGTCGTCGCCGTCGTTGGCGCCATTGCGCGCGGGCGCGTCACCGCCCCACTCGGGGTCATCGGCATGGGTGTCGGAGCTGCCGTCACCCTCCCAGCTCTCGGCCACGCCGTCCACCGATGGCTCGGTGTCGCTGGCACTGTTGTCTACCGCCACCTCGCTGACAGAGGAGCCGGGGACAAAGTCCATCACCTCTTCGCCATCGTTTTGGGCCGGGGCATCGGCCTTGGTCAAACCAAACTCTTCGCGGGCTGCCTCTTCGATTTCTTTTTCTAGAAACGGGTTGTCGTCCAGCATTTGATCGATCTCTTGGCTCAGTTCCATGGTGGAGAGCTGGAGCAAGCGGATCGACTGCTGCAACTGGGGCGTGAGCGCCAGGTGCTGGGAGACGCGAAGTGACAGGCCTTGCTTCATCACATTTTGAAGTGCTCACCGAGATAAACCCGGCGCACATCGGCGTTGTCAATGATCTCTGCGGGTGTGCCCTGGGCCAGCACACGGCCGTCGTTGATGATGCAAGCGTGGTCGCAAATGCCCAAGGTTTCGCGCACATTGTGGTCGGTGATGAGCACCCCAATGCCGCGCGACTTGAGAAAGCCAATGATGCGCTGGATCTCAATCACCGCGATCGGGTCGATGCCAGCGAATGGTTCATCGAGCAAAATGAAGCGCGGTTGGGTGGCCAAGGCCCGGGCAATTTCTACCCTTCGGCGCTCGCCGCCCGACAGGGCCTGGGCCGGGGAATCGCGCAGGTGGTCCACCCGCAACTCGGACAACAAGGTGCCCAAGCGGCGCTCGATCTCGGGGCCCGACAGCGGGCGGTCGTTGTCGTCACGCTGCAACTCCAGCACCGCACGCACGTTGTCTTGCACATTGAGCTTGCGAAAAATCGACGCCTCTTGCGGCAAGTAACTCAAGCCCAGCCGAGCACGGCGGTGGATGGGCAGGCGCTCGATGGGCTGGCCATCGATGCTGATGGTGCCGCCATCCGAGCGCACCAAGCCCACAATCATGTAAAAAGAAGTGGTTTTGCCCGCGCCATTGGGACCGAGCAAACCCACCACTTCACCTTTGTTGACGCCAATGGAGACGTCTTGCACCACCACCCTGCTACCGTAGGACTTGCGCAGGTGTTGGGCTTGCAGGCGACTGTCCGAACCGGATGCCGACAGCGCGCCCGACACCGCAATCATTTTTTGGCCCCGCTGTCGGTGCGCGGCGACAACACCGCACGCACCCGTGAGCCATCGGGCTTGACACCGGAGGTCTGTGGCGTTTTACTGCCCTCGACGCGGCCATCCACGGTGAAGACTTCGGTAAGGTTGTTGTAGGTGATGGACTGACCCACGATTTCATCGCTGACCACGGTGCCGCGCAAGCGGCGCAGTTCTGCGCGCTGGTTGAAGCGGACTTGATCGGCGCGGCCGTCGTATTCAATGCTTTGGGCCTCGCCCTCCATGAATTCATTGAGGCCTTCGCGTTTTTGGCGGAAAAAAGCGCGGCTGCTGTCGTCGGCGCTGAGGACCGCATGCTGATAGCCCTCGGGGTCTTGGCGCACCTCCAAGCGGCTGCCGCGCATGATGATGCTGCCCTTGGTGGCCACGACCTTGCCGGTAAAGACGCTGATTTGTTTGAGCTCGTCGTGGCGCAGGTTGTCGGCCTCGATGTTGAGCGGCTTATCGCGGTCCGCCCGCTCGGCCCAGACCCCCGCGGACGACAGGCCCATGACCAGGGTCAAACTGGCTTGAATGGCAAAGGCATGAATCTTGCTGGTCATATGTGGGCACGATTGTAGCGGGGCACTTATCGCAGGGGGGCGTCAATCGATGGGCCTCCATCTGCTCAAGGTGTGCTTGTCTTTGAACTCCCCCGCGCAAACCGCCATCTTGGGGTTTGTGCGCCTTTGGGCTCCCCCTTCAAACCGCCATCTCGGGGTATGCGTGCCTCCTCCAGTCGCTGCGCACCGATGTCGTCGGCCCGCACACCCACTCGTGTCGGTTTCCATGCGGTGTGGGTTAGCAAGTTGTTGGTGCGCAGAATGGTTTGAGATTGGGGATGGTATGCACCAGTTGCCA
>CAMDJU010000229.1 GCA_945900695.1 Bordetella parapertussis
CGCGCCTTGCCACCAAAGTAGCCCACCGCGATGCTCTCGAGCCAACCGACCAACAAGCCCGCGATGATGGCCCCGGCCACGCTGTCGAGCCCACCCAAGATCACCACCGCCAACACACCCAATGCCGTGCCACTCAAAGCGGGTGACAAGCTGCTGATGGAGGCCACGATGGTGCCCGCCACAGCGCCCACACAACCGGCAAAGACCCAGGTGAGTTGCTGGGTGCGGCGCACATCGATGCCCAAGGCATAAGCGGTGATGGGGTCGCTGGCCGCCGCACGCATCGCAATGCCGGTGCGCGAATAGCGGAAATACAAAGACAGCCCAGCGATCACCGCCAAGGCCACCCAAAAACTCCAAAACACTGCGCCGGGCAACATGATGTCGCCCCAAATCAGTGGCTTACGCGGCAGCAATTGCGGCATTTCCAGGTTTTGTCCGCCCCAAATGGCGTCCACAGCGCCATGCAAAAAAGCACCCAGGCCAATGGTGACCATCAGCACCGACACCACCGGCTGACCCGCCAAGGGGCGGAGCACAAAGCGCTCCACCACAAGCGCCACCAATGAAATGCCTGCCAAGCCAAACATCAGCGACAACCACAGGGGCATCTTCAACCAACTGTGTCCGGTGTACACCAAATAAGCGCCGAGCATCATGAACTCGCCCATGGCAAAGTTGATGGCGCGCGTGCCTTTGTAGATGAGCACAAAGCCCAAGGCCACCAAAGCCAGCAAGCCTCCCGAGAACAAACCGATGAGCGAAAACTCCGCAAAGGTGATCCAGTCCATCACGCCCCCTGCCCTGGTGCGGTCTGCGATTCGCGCACACCCAAATAGGCTTCGATCACATCGGGGTGGTTGCGCACATGTTGGGGCGTGCCACTGGCAATGAGTTGGCCAAAATTGAGCACCGCCACATGGTTGGAAATGTCCATCACCATGCCCATGTCGTGCTCAATGAGCAAGATGGTCATGCCGCGCTCTTCTTGCAAATCCAAAATAAAGCGGGCCATGTCCTCGGTCTCTTCGCGGTTCATGCCCGCCACGGGTTCGTCGAGCATCAATATTTTGGGCCGCATGGCCAAAGCACGCGCCAACTCCACCCGCTTTTGCAAGCCATACGACAAAGAGGCCACGCTTTGGTGGCGCACATGGTCGATTTCCAAAAAGTCGATCACGTCGCGTTCAATTTCTTCGCGCAAGGCCAACTCTTCACGCTGGCTTTGGCCCCAATAGGCCATGGCCTGCAAGGTATTGGCCGCCATGCGGTTGTGCCCACCGAGCTTGATGTTGTCAAGCACCGTCATGCCCCGAAACAAAGCCACGTTTTGAAAGGTGCGCGCCAAGCCCATGGCGGCGCGCACATTGGGTTTGGCGTGGGAGATGTCTTGCCCCTCCAACACCATGCGCCCTTGCTGGGGCTTGTAGAAGCCAGAAATGGTGTTGAACAAACTGGTTTTGCCCGCCCCATTGGGCCCAATGACAGCGGTGATTTCACCCGCCTTGGCTTGCAGCGAAACACCACCGAGCGCTTTGATCCCCCCAAAGCGCAGATGCACATCTTCGACAGATAACAAGGGTGAGGGGTTCATGGGCTCTGGCAGGTCATTTCACTTATCTGCATTTTGAACAATATCTGGCATTGACGTGACATGACAAACCCCAACGCGGCATGAACAGATGGCACATCGACAGGTCAAACACGTTTTTTCATCCCACGGCAATCCCACGCCCCATCCAAAGGATTTTGATGACCGTCAAAAATCAAATTCTTTTGAATTTTGTTGGTCGGTGTGGTGGGCAAGTCTTGTCGGAACACTACCCAACCCGGCGCTTTGTAATAGGCCAACTCTCGCAAGCAATAGGTCACCAGCTCAGCCGCCGTGGCCTGGGTGTCAGGGGTTCCGGGCACGGGGATCACCACGGCCATGACTTCTTCGTCGCGCCATTCGTCCTTGACAGGAACAATCGCCACCCGCATCACCATGGGGTGTATGGCCAATACCGCTTCGACCTCCGCAGAGGAAATGTTCTCCCCCGAGCGGCGCACCATGTCTTTTTTTCGATCCACAAAATAAAGCATGCCCGTGCTGTCTTGGTTGACCACGTCACCGGTGTGAAACCACCCACCGCGCCAAGATTTTTCAGTGGCCTCCGAATCCTGCAAATACCCACTGAAAAAACCTTGCCGTGGATGATCACCTTCGGCGCGAACCAGCAATTCACCCGGTGTGCCAACGACCACAGGTGTATCTTGCTCATCGACCACTTTGACTTGCAAGGGTGACTGGGCGCGACCAAATGCACGGGTGTGGGTTTGGCGCGGGTCATGGTGATTTCCCAAAAAGCGCCCGGTTTCCGTCATGCCCCACACTTCAATCAAAGGCAGCCCGAAACGCTGCTCAAAGGGGCCATGCAATGTGGGGTCGCATCCCGCCCCCAAACCAAACCGAATTTGATGCTGCAACTCCCAGTCAGACACTGGTTGCTTGAACAATGCAGGGGGCATGACGCCCAAATAATGGATGGCCGTAGCCCCAGACTTGACGCAATCCTCCCACCATTGACTGGCATGAAATCGGTCTGGCAGGACCAAGCAATTTTGCGTGATGCACATGGTGGGGAATGACACCATGCTGCAGTTCATGTGAAACACGGGCAATGGATTGAGCAGTTTGTCAGCGCCTGTTTTCCAGCTCAACAACCCCCCCATGTCGCGGTACCAAGCGGCAGCGCCGAGGATGTATTCATTGGTCAGCACACAGCCTTTGGGTCTGCCCGACGTACCCGAAGTGAACAAAATGGCCACTTCGGCGCGCAAGGGATCGGCGTTGGCGCTGGCGGGTTTGCGTGGGCTGGGTAGCTGCGCATCGAATGCGTCCAGGGAAAACAATGGCGTGTGTTGGATGCTGGCGTCTTCAAGGATGGCCTGCTGCAACAAAGGATGGCGTTGCGGGTGACATACGACCAAATCTGCTTGGGTCAGCTGCAAGGCATAACGGATTTCCCCCAGTCGGTAATCGGGGTTGAGGGGCACGATGGACACGCCCAATCGGTTGAGCGCCAAAAAATGAAAAAAGTGCCTGGGGTGGTTGCCCACACCCAATGCCACCCGGTGCCCTGGGCCCCACCCCCTTTGCCCGTAGTGCGCCACCAAGGCATCCACTTCATGGCCTGCTTGCGCATACGACCACACCTGGCCACCGCTGAGCGCGGATTCGGCCAGGCATGGTTTGTCCGGTACCGCACGGCGCGTGCGGTCAAACACATCATGAAGCGTCAAGTCAGTCATGGTTGACTCAACCCATCACTCCACCAAGATTTTTCGGTTCTTGATGACACCAGAAAAAGCCGCCGTCTCCTTGTTCAGCATTTGCCGGTACTGGGGGGTGTCCATGTACATGGCCTCACCGCTCAAGGCTTGCATTTTTTGCTGAACCTCTGGCAATGCCATGACCTGGGATAGAGCCTTGGACAGCCTGGCGCGCACATCATCTGGTGTACCCGCAGGCGCCCAGGTACCTGCCCAGGTGTCGTAATCAATGCCCGACACCCCTTTTTCACCCAATGTGCCAATGTCGGGAAATTGCTTGGACCTTGACGGACTGGCCACGGCAAACATATTGGCCTTGCCAGCGCGCACATGCTGAAACGAAATGCCCGGGTCCATCACAAAATCAACTTCACCTGTGAGCACGGCTTGCAATGCGGGCGCTGAACCTTTGTAAGGCACATGCACCACTTGAATACCGGCTTGCTGTAAGAACAACTCACCAATCAAATGCGGCGTGGTTCCAGCCCCTGCGGAAGAATAAGTCATCTTGCCGGGGTTCTTCTTGGCGTATGCCACCAACTCGGCCACATCTTTGGCCGGGAAACCATTTCTCACCACCATGTGCAATTGAAACCGGCACAGACCAGCGACGGCCATCAAATCGGTCGCCGGATTGGCACTGGCTTTGTACAGAAATGGATTGGCCGACTCAATGGTGGTGGGCGCCACCAAAATGGTGTAACCGTCAGCGGGCGCCCTGGCCACTTCGGCCATGGCCACATTGCTTGCTGCGCCTGGGCGGTTGTCAATCACCACCGATGTACCCAAGGCATCCGCCAATGGCTGAGAGACGATGCGGGCCACCACATCGGTCGCGCCGCCTGGTGGGAAACCCACGACCAATTTAATGGGTTTGTCTGGCCATTTGGTTTGCGCCTGCACACTCAAGCCAGCGGCGGCACCCAGCCCAGCGACACCGGCACCGATCCACTCACGCCTGCTCCATGCTTTATTGATTCCACTCATGCTTTGTCTCCTGTATTTAGTTTTCAACCATCATCAACCACATCACGCCCGCTTGACCCGCACCGGCAAGCCATGCATGCCCCGAAACACCAAAGAGTTGATCCAGGTTTGATCGCCCACGGGTTCCATCTGCGAAAAAGCTTCGAGCACCTTGGGAAAGGCCACTTGCCCCTCGGTGCGGGCCAGTGGGAAACCCAAGCAAATGTGCATGCCATAGCCAAAGGTGAGGTGGGCCACGCCATCGCGCTCCAAGTCGAGTTGATC
>CAMDJU010000230.1 GCA_945900695.1 Bordetella parapertussis
GCTTGGTGGTCACACGGCTCCAAGCGACGCACCCCAGCATCGCCATCAACGGCATCCGCATGGCCAGCCCCTACGCCCCCTGGCGCGATGCCCAATTGGCCTTGCCAGGCTTGCTCAACCACCGGGTGGTGCACTTGTATGGTTGCGCCCTGGGTCATGTGGCCACCCTCCTGCTGCAAACTTCCGAAGGGATAGAGGTGCTGTATGTTCATATATTGAATGCCAAAGCATTCGAAATTCAACGCAGTCATATGGCCCACACCGATTGGCTGAATGACCCGCGGGTTCGGTTGCGCCTGGCCCAGGCCAGCGATAAGCCGGATCGCCAGGCGGCGCAACACATTTCCTTGCCCGATTTGCAATTGATCGACCCCGCTTTATGGCGCCTGCGCGACCGACTCCATGCCCACATCAACCAAGGTTTTGTGGACAGCGCCTTCAAAGCCCATGACCCGCAATTACAAAACTTGATGCAAGCCAATGCATCGCTGTTGGGCACCGACTTGCCCGTGAACGCCTTGTTCGATCGCCAGGTACCCCCAACAGCACACATCATCGGTTCGGGCCCGAGCTTGGAGCACCACATCGAGCGGCTTCGTGGCCAGGTCAATGGCCCGCAAGCGCCTTGGGTGATTGCCGTCGACACCGCTTTTGCAGCGCTGCAAAAAGCCGGCATCCCGGTCAACTGCGTGGTCAGCATCGAAAAAAAGATCCATGCCCGATGGCTGCCCACCGAGCACAGCGAGGGTGTGGCCTTGGTCTATTCACCGGTGGTGCCCAACGATGTTTTGTTGGCCTGGAAAGGGCCACGCTACGCGTCCTTCACCCAAACCGCACTGCACCGCAGTGCGCCGCATTTCGACGCCAAGGCCTGTTTGTTTTGTGGCGGCAGCGTGGTGCACACAGCCACCGATTTGGCCGTTCGCATGGGCTTTGCAGACATTTGCTTTTGGGGTGTTGATCTGTCCTACCCCGGTGGCAAGACCCATGCGCATTGGCCCAGTGGCGAATTGGGTGGCCACCCCACACGCAGTGGACATTGGGTGATCGACGGGCTTGGGCAACAAGTGCCCACTTCGCCGAGTTTTGCCAACTACTTGGTGGAATTGGAAGACCAAATTGCCCGCCATCCTGAGATTCGATTTTTCAATTCAAGTCAACAAGGTGCGGCCATCGCTGGCACCCAATACCTACCGGAGTGAAACCCATGAACCCAGACCATCATTTGCATCAATCCCTGCTTTCCATGGCCAATGGCTTTCGCTGTGGCCAGCATGTCGCCTTGGGCACTGAATTGCCCGAACTGTTGACCCAAATCGTCGAGCAAACCGTGAATGTGGCTGAAACATCGCCGATTCACGTGCACGGCCTGATCGCCCAATGTTTACAAGCATTCGAGTTGGGCGATTGGCTGGGTTTGGCGGACATCTTGGAGTATGAGATCGCCCCTCTGCCCTTGGAGAAAGCCAGCCTGGTGGAATGACCCAGCCCAGCGGCAAAGGTTTGCCGCTGAGGGTGTGAGGCCTTGTAAAAAGGCCGAAAGTTGAGCCACCCGTCATGGCCCCAGTGTCAAAAAACCCAACGCCATTTCGTGGCATGCAACTTGCAAAGAGACCACCATTCATTTACCAACAGGGCCGTTGAAGCGGTCACAACATGCCATGAAGAAAAATGCCAATGTGTGCGATCAATCGATTCTGATCACCGGCGGTACCGGTTCGTTTGGCAGGTCTTTTGTCAGAACCGTTTTGGACCACTGCCCCAAAATCAAGCGCTTGGTCGTGTACAGCCGCGATGAGCTCAAGCAGTACGAAATGGCCCAAGAGTTCCCAGAGTCCAAGTACCCGCAATTGCGCTTTTTCTTGGGCGATGTGCGCGATGCCGCACGCTTGAACCGCGCTTTGGAGGGCATTGACTCTGTGGTGCATGCGGCCGCCTTAAAGCAAGTGCCTGCCGCCGAATACAACCCATTTGAGTTCATCAAAACCAATATTTTGGGTGCGCAAAACTTGATTGACGCCTGTTTGGACAGCCAGGTCAAACGGGTGGTGGCTTTGTCCACTGACAAGGCGGCGGCCCCAATCAACCTGTACGGGGCGACCAAACTGTGCAGTGACAAACTGTTTGTGGCTGCGAACAACTTCAAGGGCTCGCGCGACCTGCGCTTTTCTGTGGTTCGCTACGGCAATGTCATGGGCTCGCGCGGATCGGTCATCCCCTTCTTTTTGAACAAGGCCAAGGCGGGCGTATTGCCCATCACCGACCCCTTGATGACGCGCTTCAACATTTCATTGGACGAAGGCGTGGAGATGGTCTGTTGGGCGCTGGAGCATGCCTTGGGTGGCGAAATATTGGTGCCCAAAATCCCCTCTTACCGCATCAGCGATGTGGCAGAGGCGATTGGCCCCAATTGCAAAAAAGAGATCATTGGCATTCGCCCCGGTGAAAAGTTGCACGAAGAAATGATCACCAGCAGTGACAGCCCCAACACCTTGGACTTGGGCCAATACTTTGCCATTTTGGGCAGTGGAGCACTGAAGCAGCGCCAAAGGTATATGGCCAAACTCAAAGCACTGCAAGTGGTTCATGACTTTTCTTATGACTCCTCCAACAACCCCGAATACCTGAGCGTGGCGCAAATCCGCGAATTGATCAAATTGCACATCAACCCCGAG
This sequence comes from Bordetella parapertussis, assembly GCA_945900695.1. GTDB lineage: Bacteria > Pseudomonadota > Gammaproteobacteria > Burkholderiales > Burkholderiaceae_C > Limnohabitans > Limnohabitans parapertussis_A. The sequence goes on from CAMDJU010000230.1 coordinate 2,676, forward strand.
TTTGAACCTGCTTAAAGAGACGACGCCATGAACCCAACCGTTTTTCAGCGCAACATCACCGCTTTGATGGGCAAATGCCCAGAGCTGAGCATGGACAGCATCGAAGCCTGTTTGCAGCAGCCGAGCCATGCCACCCTGGTCAATCAGCCCAGCGACTTTCCCAACATCCGCTTTGAGCACAACGGTCAAGCGGTTCATTTGTACGATGGCGTGGACCCGCTACAAAACATTCAGGCCTTGGTGGGCAAACAACTCCAAGGCGGGCCCGTGAGCCATATATTGACCATTGGTTTGGGTTTGGGTCTGTTGCACCATGAATTGTTGGCGCGCAAAAGGGAAGGTGCCAAAGTATTTATTGTGGAGCCCAACTTGCGCTTGTTGCTGTTGGTTTGCAGTTGCGTTGACGTGTCCGACGTCTTGGAACACCCAGATGTGGTGATTTTGCTGCAATCTGATGCGACGGTGGCGTCCAGAAAAATGGGTGGCCTGATTACCATCGCCGATGGTGACTTCAAGGGGTGGCGCTTCGTGGTGAGCACACCCACACTGGCTTTGTACAAAGACTTTGCATCACAGTTTGTGCATGTGTTTGGTTCGGTCATCACCAACCAAAAAATGCAACTCACCACCATGGACAAGCATGGTGAAATGACCTTGAAAAACAGCTTGCTCAACCTCAAGCAGATCAACGGCAATTCATACCTATCTTCCTATAAAGACCAGTTCAAGGGAAAACGAGCCATTCTGATTGCGGCCGGCCCTTCACTAAAAAAGCAATTACCCATGCTTAAGAAGGTGCAAGATCAATATATTTTGATTGCCGCAGGGCAAACCATCAAAACCTTGCATGCTCACGGCATACACCCCCATTTTGTGGTGGCAGCCGACCCCCAAGATGCCTTGCAAAAGTACTTCGATAGCGACCAATTCACCCGTGAAATATTGCTCTGTTTGACCGTGTGCAGCGCCGAGGTGGTCAAGCGCTTTCCTGGGCACAAGGTGTTTTTCCAATACACCCCCAAAATTGACCAGGCTTTGAGCGACACCATTGGCACCATGGGCACGGTCAGCTTGGGTGGTTCGGTCGCGAATGTGTCTTACTCGTTGGCAAGATATCTGGGCATCGATGAATTGGCCTTGGTCGGTCAAGACTTGGCATATACCGATGGTGAATCACACACCGATGGCTACGTGAACAAAAGATTCCTCGCCGAAGAGGACATGGCTAAAAATACCCGCTATCGCAAGGTGCCTGGTTACTATGGTGACGAGGTGTATACCAACCGGCAAATGGACACTTACCGCAACTGGTTTGAGCAGGTATTGGAGAAAGACAAGCAAGTCAAGCTCTACAACTGTACCGAAGGCGGCGCCAAAATCAGTGGCACGCTGCAAATTCCCTTCGCCGATTTTTTAAACCAACAAACGCAAACCGAATTGGTCCAGATTCCCACCCACCCGGTGCAGGTCGACCTACAACAGCTGAACCAGTTGTTCCGCAAGGATTTGCAGGCGATTTTAAAAATCAACACCTTGGCCAGCGATGGATGCCAAGCTTGCCTGACAGGCATTAAAAACACCAACAGTACAAAAGCCATTTCTCGTGCGCGCAAATCTTTGGTCAAGCTGCGCTCGATGCTGACCAAAGCAGAGGCTGATTTCAACCCCTACTTGTTCTTTCTATGGAACAAAGCCATGATGGACATGGGGAAAATTGATGTCGATCAAAACACCAGCACGGCCGACATTTTGCGGCCCTATGTGGCCTACTTTAAAAACTTGATCAATGCTTGCGACAAGAGCAAAAACTTGCTTCAAATGGCGATCACGCATTGAAAAAGCGGCCACAAGGGCCGCTTTTCTTACAGGTCATTCAGACCCTTTTACTT
>CAMDJU010000231.1 GCA_945900695.1 Bordetella parapertussis
GTGGCCGTGCATTGGTATGGCCTGACTTACCTGGCGGCTTTTGCCTTGTTTGTGTTTTTGGCACGTTGGCGTTTGGCGCATCCCGATGTGGTGCGCTGGGGGCCGCAGGTGTGGAACAAACAAACCATTGACGATTTGTTGTTTTACGGCGTGGTCGGCGTGATCGTGGGCGGGCGTGTGGGCTATTGTTTGTTTTACAAGCCCGCTTACTACGCCGCACACCCGTTGGAGGTGTTGTTTGTGTGGCAAGGCGGCATGAGTTTTCATGGTGGCATGTTGGGCGTGATCGCCGCGATGGTGGTGTTTGCCCGGCGCATGCAAGTGCCTTGGTTGGCGGTGACCGATTTCATCGCGCCGTGTGTGCCCACGGGCTTGGCCGCTGGGCGGGTGGGCAACTTCATCAATGGCGAGTTGTGGGGCCGCGCGGCCGATCCGTCGCTGCCGTGGGCGATGGTGTTTCCGCAAAGTGGCATGGCTTTGGCACGGCATCCGTCGCAGATTTACCAGTTTTTGCTGGAAGGCTTGTTGTTGTTTGCCTTGCTGTGGTGGTATGCGCGCAAAAGCAGACCGGTGGGTGCGGTGTCGGGTGCGTTTTTGCTGGGCTATGGGTTTTTTAGATTTGTGGCCGAGTACTTCCGCGAGCCCGACGCGCACCTGGGTTTGCTGTGGCTGGGCTGGAGCATGGGCCAGTGGTTGTGTGTGCCCATGGTGCTGGGCGGCGCGCTTTTGTGGGTTTGGGCAAAAAAGGCAAAATGACACCCGTGTGACGGCGCACCGTGCATGGGCGTATGGGTAACGGGCTTGCGGGGCCGGCACACTTGCAAACGTTGGCGCGCCCGCAAAAGGACATCCGCCGCACCATGTTCACCCACGTTCACATCCACAACACCCAGGAGACACGAATGACAACAAACATCGACCGCCGCCAGTGGCTGCAATGGGGCGCTGGCGCCCTGGCCAGTGCCCACCTGGGTTTACACGCCCAATCGGCATGGCCGACCAAGTCACTCAATGTGGTGGTGCCGTTCCCCGCTGGCGGGGGCACCGATGCATTTGCACGCCCGTTTGCGGCGCAATTTGCCAAGATGACGGGCAAGCAACTGGTGATTGACAACCGGGGTGGCGCAGGCGGCACCTTGGGCGCGGGCATTGCGGCCAAGGCGGCCCCCGATGGGTACACGTTGTTCATGGGTGCGGTGCACCACTCGATTGCGCCGTCGATGTACCCCAAGCTCGACTACGACTTGGAAAAAGACTTCATCCCCCTGGCCCTGATGGCCACCGTGCCCCAGGTGCTGGTGGTCAACCCCAAAAATGTGCCGGGCGACTACAAGGCTTTTTTGGCGCAAGTGCGGCAAAACCCGGGGCGGCTCAATTACGGCTCGGCCGGTGGCGGCACCTCGCACCATTTGGCGGGCGAGTTGTTCAAGTTGCAGACGCAAACCTTCATCACCCACATCCCCTACCGGGGCGCTGGGCCGGCGTTGCAAGACCTGATCGCGGGCAATGTGGACATGATGTTTGATGGCCTGGGTTCGTCGGCAGCGCACATCAAGGGCGGGCGCATCAAAGCGCTGATGGTGGCCGGGGCCAAGCGCAACCCCGCTTTTCCCGATGTGCCGTGTGCGGCCGAATTGGGCCTGCCCGATTACACGGTGAGCACCTGGTACGGCATGTGGGCGCCCAAGGGCACGCCCGCCGAGGCGCAGGCGGGGTTTATCGATTGGAGCCAAAAAATCGCCAACTCGCCTGAGATCAAAACCGCGTGGGCCAACAACGGGGCCGAATACCCCAATGTCTCGGGCGCACAGTTTGGGGCTTTCATTGCCGCCGAGATCAAGCGATGGGCCGTGGTGGTGAAAGCTTCGGGGGCCAAGCTCGACTGAGTTGGCGTTTTTGCAAATGGGCCGCTGGCCCCGTGGATGTGATGGACCATGAACCACAATTTATTTGTTGCTTTGCGGGCGGCTTTTCCCACCGATTTGGACGCCACGGCCGTGGAGACCGACAACGGGCTGCACTACAGCTGGCGTGACCTGGAGCGCGCCAGCGCCATGCTGGCCAATTTGCTCGACGACTTGGATTTGCCCCCGCGCTCGCGGGTGGCGGTGCAGGTGGAAAAATCGGTCGAGGCGATGCTGTTGTACCTGGCCACCTTGCGTGCGGGCCATGTGTTTTTGCCGCTCAACACCGCCTACCAAAGTGCCGAGGTGGCTTACTTTGTGGGCAATGCCGAACCGGCGGTGGTGGTGTGCACTGGTAAAAACTTTGGTTGGGTGAGCAAGCTGGCATTTCAAGCGGGCACGCGCCATGTGTTCACCTTGAACGATGACCGCACGGGCAGTTTGCTCGATCGCGCCGCGCACCACAGCGATCAACACACCCCCGCGCCTTGCGGGCCGGACGATTTGGCCGCCATCCTCTACACCAGCGGCACCACCGGGCGCAGCAAGGGGGCGATGCTCACGCACGACAACTTGTACAGCAATGCCCGCATGTTGAAAGACTATTGGGGTTGGGTGCCGGGGGACGTGCTGATCCACGCTTTGCCCATATTTCACGTGCATGGCCTGTTTGTGGCGTTGCATGGCGCTTTGCTCAATGGCAGCCCCATGCTGTGGCATGCCAAGTTTGACCCCCAGCGGGTGATTGCCGACATGGCCCGCGCCAGCGTGTTCATGGGCGTGCCCACCTTGTATGTGCGCATGCTGGCCGAGCCCGCGCTCACGCCAGCGGCCGCCGGGCGCATGCGCTTGTTCATCGCCGGCTCAGCCCCGTTGCTGATCGAGACTTTCAAAGATTGGCAAACCCGCACCGGCCACACCATTTTGGAACGCTACGGCATGAGCGAGACGGCCATGCTCACCTCCAACCCGTATGCGGCCGATGCCCGTTATGCCGGGCAAAGCGAGCGCCGGGGGGCCACGGTGGGCTTTCCCCTGCCAGGGGTGAGCTTGCGGGTGCAAGACGACGCGGGCCACACCTTGGGGGTGGACGAGGTGGGCGGGATTCAGGTCAAGGGGCCCAATGTGTTCAAGGCCTATTGGCGCATGCCCGAAAAAACCGCCGAGGAGTTCACCGCCGATGGGTTCTTTAAAACCGGTGACGTGGGCGCGGTGGACGCGCGCGGTTATGTGCGCATAGTGGGGCGCAGCAAAGACTTGATCATCAGCGGCGGCTACAACGTGTACCCGGCCGAGGTGGAGAGCTTCATCAACGAAATGCCCGGCGTTGCCGAGAGCGCTTTGGTGGGCGTGCCCCACCCCGACTTTGGCGAGGTGGGCGTGGCGGTGGTGATTGCCAAGCCCGGCGCCTGTGTGGCCGCCGATGCGGTGGTGGCGGCACTCAAGGCCAGTTTGGCCAACTTCAAGGTGCCCAAGCAGTGCTTTGTGGTGGCCGAGTTGCCGCGCAACACCATGGGCAAAGTGCAAAAAAACCTGCTGCGCGAGCAGTACAAAGCCTTGTTCACCCCGGCCTGAGTGAGCCTGGCCGCCCAGTGGCTTGAACCGCGACCGTGTCTGTGCCATCGGCGGGCCGCTTCGGGGTGCACGAGCACTTGGGTGTGCAGCCATCGATGCCAGGCGGCACACCCGCAGCAGCGGCCAAAGCCACGCTGTTGTCCCGATGCCGAAGTCAGGGCGGTGCCATGCCGGCCAAGGCCAAGGCAAAGGGCAGGCTGGCCATGCCCAGCAAGGTGGACAAAGTGACCAAACCCGCGACAAACGGTCCGTTGTGGCCCATTCGGGCGGCCAGCACATAAGCGCTGGAGGCGGTGGGCAGGCCGGAGAAGGCCATCAACACCGTGGCCTGGGTGGTGTCCAAGTCCCACAGGCCCACCAAAACCCACGCCGCCAAAGGCATCAGCAGGTGTTTGATGAGCAACACCCCCCCGCTCAAACGCGGGGCCAGGCCCAGTTGGCTCAGCTGCAAACCGGCCCCGGCGGCCATCAAGCCCAGCGCAATCGATGCCGAGCCAATGCGCGCCGTGGTGGGCAGCAGCCATTCGGGCAAGCTGCCGCCCAGCAGGTTGAACGCCAAGGCGCTGACGGTGGCCACCACCAAGGGGTTGCGCAGCAACTCTTTGGCAAATTGGCGCCCACCGCCACCGACCATGGGCCACACGGCGGCGATGTTCAGAATGGGCACGCAGACCCCAATCAGCACCGCGATCCATTGCAGCCCTTGGGCACCGGCCAAGCGTTCGGCCAGGGCCAGGCCAATGAAGGAGTTGAAGCGAAACGCCACTTGGGCGCTGCCCGCGTGCAGGTGCCGGTCGGTGCGCCGCAGGCCCGGCAGGTGGGGCAGGCTGTAGGCCATGAGCACGCCAACCAAGCCCAGGCTGATGCCCGCGCCCATCAGGCCGGAGGTGGCAGCCACATCCAAGGGGGTGCGCACCATGGCGTGGAACAAGAGCACGGGGAACAAGAAGTAGTAAACCAAGCGCTCCACCGGCTCCCACACGCTGCGGTTCAAGGCGGTGTAGCGGCACACCACGTAGCCGCACAAAATGAGGGCAAAGTCGGGCAGCAGCAAAGAGGCGGTGTTCATCGGGGTGGGTTG
>CAMDJU010000232.1 GCA_945900695.1 Bordetella parapertussis
TCCGCCCACGGCCCCGAGCGCGGCCGCATGGACCTGCGCTCGTATGGTGTGGGCGCGCAAATATTGCGCGAATGCGGCGTGCAGCGCATGCGTTTGATGGGCACGCCCCGGCGCATGCCCAGCATGACCGGTTATGGCCTGGAAATCACCGGCTACCTGATCCCTGGCGACAGCGCCTGAACCCCTTGGAGCGGCCATGTTCACCCCACAAAATTCACCCCACCCTGCTCAGCTCAATGGCACAGGCCTGCGCATCGGCATTGTTCAAGCCCGCTTCAATGCCGACATCACCGATGCCTTGCACCACGCCTGCGTGAGCGAGTTGCATGCCCTCCACGTGGAGCCGGAGAACATTGAAACCGTGTCGGTGCCCGGCGCTTTAGAGGTGCCCATCGCCTTGCAAGCCTTGGCCGAGCGCGAGTCGTTTAACGCCTTGATCGCCTTGGGTTGCATCGTTCGCGGCGAGACCTATCACTTTGAACTCGTGGCCAACGAATCGGGCGCCGGCGTGACCCGGGTGGGTTTGGACCATGGCATCCCCATCGCCAACGCCATCTTGACCACCGAGGACATGGCCCAGGCCGTGGCGCGCCAGACCGACAAGGGCCGCGACGCCGCACGCGTGGCCATCGAAATGGCTTTGGTGCTGGAGCGTTTGCGTTGAGCACTGTGCGCCCACCGCGCCAAGCCCGCACCGGCACCACCCAAACCGGTGCCCGCAAAGCCGGCAGCAAAACCCCACGCAGCCGCTCGCGCGAGTTTGCGCTACAAGCCCTCTACCAAGTTCAAGTCGGTGGCAACGACGTGGCCGCAGTGGATACCTTTACCCGCGAGTTGGCAGGCTTTCACAAGGCCGACCCCGACCATTACATGGCGTTGCTGGAGGGCTGCGCCCAACAAAGCGCCGTTTTGGACGAGCTGATCACGCCCTTGCTGGACCGGCGCATGTTGGAAATATCGCCAGTGGAGCACGCCATCATGTGGATTGGCGCTTATGAGTTGCAGCAATGCCTGGATGTGCCCTGGCGCGTGGCGATCAACGAATGCGTTGAACTGGCCAAAGAATTTGGCGGCACCGATGGCCACAAATACATCAATGCCGTGCTCAACGGCTTGGCCGCACAATTGCGCCCACAAGAGGTACAAGCCGACCGAGAAGCTGGGTTGGCCCGTGGCTGAGCTCCACTGATTCACCCGATTCGCCAAGCCATGAAACTATCGCAACGCGCCCAACGCATTGAACCGTTTTACGTCATGGAAATGGGCAAGACCGCTGCGCAATTGGCGCAGCAATGGGCCCACACCGACCGCCCCATGATCGCGCTCAACATTGGCGAGCCCGACTTCACCGCCCCACCTTTGGTTCAGGCCGCGGCACAACAAGCCATTCATGATGGGCAGACCCAATACACCCATGCCCTGGGATTGCAAGCGCTGCGCGAACGCATCAGCCATTGGTATGCCCAGCGCTGGGGTCTGGCCATTGACCCAGGCCGCATCGTGGTCACCGCTGGCGCCTCAGCGGCGTTGCACCTGGCCTGCATGGCCCTGGTGGACGAGGGTGACGACATCTTGTTACCCGACCCGAGCTACCCGTGCAACCGTCAGTTTGTTCAAGCCGCGGGTGGGCGCGCCGTGCTGCTGCCCACCACGGCTGCACATCGTTTTCAACTTGACGCCCAACAGGTGCGCCAAGCCTGGACACCGCGCACCAAAGGAGTTTTGCTCGCCAGCCCGTCCAACCCCACCGGCACCTCCATCCACCCCGATACCCTGCGCGACATCGACCAATTCGTGCAGCAGCGAGGCGGCGTCACGTTGGTGGACGAAATTTACTTGGGCTTGTCTTATGACAGCACGTATGGACAAAGCGCGCTGCGCTTGGGTGAGCATGTGATCAGCATCAACAGCTTCTCCAAATACTTTCACATGACCGGCTGGCGCCTGGGTTGGTTGGTGGTGCCGCCCTCACTGGTGCCGGTGATCGAGTCGTTGGCCCAGCACCTGTTCATCTGCCCCAACACCATTGCCCAGCGCGCTGCCTTGGCCTGCTTTGAGCCCGAGAGCTTGGCCATTTATGAGCAACGCCGCAGCGAGTTTCAGTTGCGCCGCGACACCGTGGTACCAGCCCTGTGCGAGATGGGCATGACCGTCGAAGTCATGCCAGACGGGGCCTTTTACGCCTGGGCCAATGTGGCCCCCATTTGTCAGCGCTTAGGGCTGGCCAACAGCTGGGATTTTTGCCTGGCCGCCATGCAGCACGCCCACGTGGCCATGACCCCTGGGCGTGACTTTGGCCAGCACGGCACCGAACACCATGTGCGTTTGTCCACCGCCAGCAGCTTGCCGCAGTTGGCGCAGGCCATGCAGCGCTTGAAGCAATGGCTGTCGCATGGCTGAATTGTTTGTTCACCCCATCCGCATTTATTGGGAAGACACCGATGCTGGCGGCATTGTTTTTTATGCCAACTACCTGAAGTTTTTTGAGCGGGCCCGAACCGAGTGGCTGCGCCATCTGGGCTTGGAGCAACAGCACTTGCGCGAAACCACCGGCGGCATGTTTGTGGTCACCCACACATCCTTGCGCTATTTGTTGCCTGCGCGGCTGGACGATGTCATCCAAGTCAGTGCACAGCTGCAAGACAAGGGCCGCGCCAGTTTGAGCTTGATGCAACAAGCTTCCCGCCCAGACGGTGCCACATCCACTTTGCTGTGCGAGGGCAGCATCCGCATTGGCTGGGTTGATGCCGCCAGCATGCGCCCTGCGAGAATACCCCCTTCCCTTCTGGACCTGCTGCCATGAACCAAGATTTCTCAATCATTCACCTCCTGCTCAATGCGAGCTGGGTGGTGCAAGCCGTGGTGCTTTTGCTGATGGGCGTATCGGTCGCCAGCTGGACCGCCATTTTTCGCAAGGCCATTGCGCTCAAACAAATCAAAGCCCTGAACGAAAGCTTCGAGCGCGACTTTTGGTCGGGCACCAGCCTCAATGACTTGTACGCCTCGGCCACCAGCAACGCCAAGCTGGCAGGTCCCATGGAGCGCATTTTTGCCAGCGGCATGCGCGAATACCAAAAACTGCGCGAGCGCCGCATCAGCGACAGCGCGGTGTTGATGGACGGCGCACGCCGCGCCATGCGGGCCAGCTACCAGCGCGAGATGGATGCGATCGAATCGCAGCTGTCCTTCCTGGCCTCGGTCGGTTCGGTCTCGCCTTATGTGGGCTTGTTTGGCACGGTGTGGGGCATCATGCACGCCTTCACCGGATTGGCCAGCATGCAGCAAGTCACCCTGGCCAAGGTGGCGCCTGGCATTGCCGAGGCCTTGGTCGCCACCGCCATTGGGTTGTTTGCCGCCATTCCCGCTGTGCTGGCGTACAACCGCTTCAGCCGCGACATTGAACGCGTGGCCATTCGCTTAGACACCTTCATGGAAGAGTTTTCCAACATCTTGCAACGCAATGTGGGCAGCCAGTCCACATCGGGCCACTGAGCCGGGGTCGCCAACATGTCCGCATCAGCCCCCCGCAGCGCCCGTGGACGGCGGGCCATCAACGACATCAACATGGTGCCCTTCATCGACGTGATGTTGGTGCTGCTGATCATCTTCATGGTCACCGCCCCCCTGATTTCCCCCAGCGTCATCGACGTGCCCAGCGTGGGCAAGGCCGCCGCCCAACCCGAGCAAGTCATCCAAGTGCTGATCGACGCGCAAGAAAAAATCGAGGTCAAATCCACCGGCACCACCAGCACCCAAATATCGGTGAATCTGTCTTCATTGCCCCAACAAGTGATGCAGTTGCAAGGGGGTAACGCCAACACGCCCGTGGTGATCAGCGCCGACAAAGGCATCAAATACGAAACCGTGGTCAAGGTCATGGACGGCCTGCAACGCGCAGGGGTGCAACGCGTGGGCTTGTCGGTGCAACTCCAACCTTGATCACCCCCGCAGCGCCATGAGCACCGGTTCGATGCACCTGGAACTCGCCCCGCCACCGGCACAGGGTTTGGGCCGCTCTTTGAGCCTGGCCCTGGTGGTGCACGTGCTGCTGCTCATGGCCCTGACCTGGGGCATCAGCTGGCCCACCGACAGCACCCCGGCGGTAGAGGCCGAGTTGTGGTCAGCCCTGCCCAAAGCCGCCGCCCCGCCGCCACCCCCGCCCGCGCCAGAACCCACCCCTGAGCCCCCCCCACCGCCACCGGCGCCCATGGTCAAACCCACGCCACCGCCCGCCAGCCGAGACGCCGACATTGCCATTGCCAAGCAGAAAAAAGCCGAGCAAGAACAAAAGTTGGCCCAAGAACAGCTCAAGCTGAAAAAACAAGCCGAACAAAAAGACAAGGAAAAAGCGCTGGAACAACAGCGCCAGCGCGAGAAAGAAAAGCTGGCCCAGGCCCAGCGCGATAAAAAAGAGCAGGCCGTGAAGGAGCAAAAAGAAAAAGACCGCAAGGACAAAGAGCGCAAAGCGCAAGAGGCCAAAAGCGCCGCCCAAGACGAGCGCAAGTTGCAAGCCATGCGCGACGAAAACATGCGCCGCATGGCCGGCATGGCTGGGGCCAC
>CAMDJU010000233.1 GCA_945900695.1 Bordetella parapertussis
TCGCGCCAGCGGTTTTCGTCGCCCAGCTCTTGCGTGGCGCGGCGCTTGAGGGTTCTCTTAGCTTTTTCGGTCTCGACCCAACCCGGGCTCACACCCAAGATGCGCACGCCATGGTCCAAACTGACACTGCCCAAGGTTTTGGTCAGCGCCACCAAGGCCGCGTTGCCCATGGAGCCCGCAGCGTAGGCGTATTCGAGCTTTTCAGCGCCAATGCCAATCACGTTGACGATGACGCCCCGTTGGCGCTTGAACATCTCACGGTAGACGGCGCGGGTGAGGTTGATGTAGCCAAAAATTTTCAACTCCCAGCCCTGTCGCCAAGTGGGTTCATCCACCTCAAACAAAGTGCCGCGCGGCGTGTTACCCGCGTTGTTGACCAAAATATCCAGTGGCCCGCAAGCAGCGGCCAACTGATCGGCCACCCCGGGCTGGCTCAGGTCCAGCGCATGGGTGTGCACCGCCACCCCATGGGCTTGGCGCAGTTCTTGGGCCAAGGCGGCCAGCACCTCGGGGTTGCGCGCAGCCAAGTGCAGGTTGCAACCCTCACGGGCCAAGGCCACGGCAATGGCGCGGCCAATGCCTTGCGATGCGCCGGTGACCAGCGCGGTTTGTTGTTTCAATCCCAAATCCATGCTGGGCCTCAGGCGCGCGGTGGGCGCAACTCAATCAAATCGGGGCTGTTGCTGGGCTTGCAGGACACCGCATAAACCACCCCATCGGCCACATCTTGCGCCGAGATGGGCTTGAACGGCCGGGCCGCCAAGGCCTTCAGCACCTCGGGGTGGGTGATGCCCTTGCGCATATCGGTATCGACCATGCCGGGGGCGAGTTCGGTGACCCGCACATTGGCGCTTTTGAGCTCCAGGCGAAAGCCTTTGGCAAATGCCGACACCGCATGTTTGGTAGCGGCGTACACCACCGCATGCATGCCCACATTGCGCGCCGAGCCCGAGGTGACAAAAATCATTTGTCCGCCCCCACGCGCCACCATGTGTTGCGCCACCTCACGCGATATGTCATAACAGGCGATCACATTGGTGGCGAACATTTGCTCGCATTCCTCCACCGGCATGTCCAAAATCGGTGCGTAGTTCAAGATGCCCGCGTTGTTGACAAACACATCGGCATCGTGCGCGGTTTGCGCCAACTGACGCACAAACGGCTTGTCATTCAAGTCACCGGCCAAGGCCACCACTTGCACGCCTTTGTCTCGGCATTCTTGGGCCACGGCTTCGAGCTCGGCCACTTTGCGCCCAGTCAGGACCAGGTGCATGCCGCATTGGGCCAAGGAGATGGCGCAGGCTCGGCCAATGCCAGCGCTGGCACCGGTGATCAAAGCGCGCTTGCCGCGCATGGCGTTGAGGTTATCGAGCATGGGGCGCTCCACCGGCGGGGTCGGGCGTGCCCTTGGGCGGTTCGTTGAGGTTGATCGTGTCGTAATTGGCTGGGATGATGACTTCCAAAATTTCCAGGTCATCGGAAAAACCCAGCACCGTGTGTTTGATGCGTGGCGGCTGCAACCAGCAGCTGCCCTCTTTCATCAAAAACTCACCATGGCCTTCAAACTCACTGCGCACCCAACCTTTGAGCACATACACCATTTGGTAGTGCACATTGTGGAAGTGGCGGTGAGCAATTTCGGCGGGGTCGTATGGTTTGGCGCGGCGGTTGACGTGCACGTCGACCATGCCACCTGTGGCCTCGATCATGCCCATGTCACGCGACAAGGCCCAAGGCCGAAATCCATCGGTTTTGAAAGAGCCTTCGCTGAGGTGGCTGACATGAAAAGCTTGGGGTGGCCAATCGGGATAAGGGCTGGCTTTTTTATCTTGGGGATAGTCCGCTTCTTTGTAAACTTTAAAGTCCCTGGGGGCTGTTTTTTCCATTTTGATTATCTCGTATCGTGGGATTTTTTTATCTTATGTTAATCTCATTTCAGTGTCAATCTGGAGAACAAGCATGACCATTCACAACAAGTCCATCCTCATCACTGGCGCCGCTTCCGGCATCGGCAAGGCCTGCGCCGAATTGTTTGCACGCGAAGGGGCGCGATTGGTTTTGGCCGATCGCCATGACGCTGCGTTGCAAACACTCAGTGCATCGCTGCGCAGCAGCGCACCATCGGTGCACACCATGGCCTTTGATGTCGGCGACTCCAGCCAATGCCGTGCACTGGTCGATCTCACCGTGGCGCAGCATATCCGCATCGATGTATTGATCCATGCCGCTGGCATTTGCCTGGCTTGCCCACTGCTGGAGATGAGTGACGACCAATGGCGCGAGACCTTGCGCGTCAATTTGGACGGCAGTTTTTTCATCACCCGCGAAGTGGCCAAAGCCATGGTGCCGCAAAAGAGTGGCACCATGGTGTTGCTCACCTCGGACCGCGGCTTGTATGGCAGCCAAACCTACGCGCATTACGCGGCCTCCAAAGGCGGCATGATCGCGCTGACCAAAAGCCTGGCCCTGAGCCTGGGCCAATACGGCATCACCGTCAATGGCTTGAACCCCGGCATGACCGACACGCCCTTGGCGCGCGACGCCAACCCGCATCTGTGGGACGAAAAAATTGCCCTGGATGTGCTGGGCAGCGCCAACCTGCCCGAGCAAGCGGCGCAAACTTTGTTGTTCTTGGCGGGCGTGGGCGGCAGTTTCACCACGGGGCAAATTTTGGGCACCCGTTTGCGCCACGGTCAATAAACACCTCAACCGCACGCACAGAAAGACAGCCATGCTCCAAGGAAAATCTGCACTGATCACCGGCTCATTGGGGGGCATTGGTTTTGAAATCGCTGCGGCCTTGGCGCGCAAAGGTTGCAACGTATTGATCAATGGCTTTGGCGATGATGCCTTGATCCAAAACCAGTTGAAGTTGCTGCGCGACACAGGGGCCCAAGCCCACTACCACGGCGCGGACATCTCCAAACCCGAAGACATCGACGCCATGGTCCTTGAAGCCGAGCGGTTGTATGGCCAGATCGACATCTTGGTCAACAACGCCGTCACGCGGCACGATGCGACCATTGAAAACCTCTCACCCGAAAAATGGGCCTATGCACTGGCAGTTAATTTGAGCGCACCCTACCACTTCATGCACCGCTTGGTGCCCGGCATGAAAGCACGCAACTGGGGCCGCATCATCAACCTGGCTTCCATCTATGGTGTGGAAGGCACGGCCAACCGCAGCGACTATGTGGCGACCAAACATGGCTTGGTCGGGCTGACCAAGGTGGTGGCATTGGAATGCGCCGAGTACAACATCACCTGCAATGCCTTGTGCCCGGCTGCAGTGCACACACCGCACCTGAAAAAACTCATCACCCAAAGGGCGCAAGACGCCGGGGTATCCGAAGAGGCCTTGACCGCTGACTTTTTGAAAGCCCGCCAACCCTCCAAGCGATTTGTGCAGCCCAGCAAAGTGGGTGCCTTGGCCGCGTTTTTGTGCAGCGAAGATGCGGGCGACATCACCGGCACGCCCATACCCATCGATGGCGGCTGGCAGGCCCGGGCCTGAGGCTCGGGCAGCCCGCTCAAAGCCCCGTCACTCGGGCTTGATCTTGGCGTAGCGCACCACTTCGCTCCACACCGCCAGGTCGTCACGAATCATGCTGGTGAATCGTGACGGGCTGCTGCTGGTGTCAATTTCATTGGCGGTGGGCATGAGCTTTTCTTGGATGTCGGGACGGGCCATCACCTTGTTGAAGGCATTGGCCAAGCGCTCAGCGATCGGTGCGGGCAGGCCTTTGGGGCCAAACACACCATTCCAATAACTGGCATTGAAGTTTTTAAAGCCCAGCTCTTCCATGGTGGGGATGTCTTGGGCCACGGCCAAGCGCGACTTGCTGGTCACCGCCACCGCTTTGACCTTGCCGTCTTTGGCCGGGGCCAGGGCGGTGGAAGCCACTGCAAAGTGAAATGCGACCCGACCCGAAATTTGCTCAAGCATGGCCTGGGGCGAGCCCTTCATGGGGACGGCGGTGGCCTCGATGCCCGTGCGGGCCCGAAACAATTCAGCCACAAAATGCGAGGGTGCGCCGTGGCCCGAGGTGGCATAAAACAAATCGCCTTTTTTGGCTTTGGCCAAGGCCACCAGGTCTTGCGGAGACTTGATGTCGAGCGACGGGTGCGCCACCAACACCATGGGTGAAGAAAACACATTCACCACGGGTGTGAACGAATCGGGCATGCTGTACTGCGTGGGGGTGCCCATGGCGGCCAGCATGTTCATGGCCGCCGAATTGAACAACAAGGTGTAGCCGTCCGGCGCAGCATTGGCCACCGCCACCGAGCCCAAGGCACCGGCCGCGCCGGCGCGGTTTTCAATGATGACCGGTTGGCCCAACTCGACGCGCAAAGCCTCAGAGATGTGGCGCATGACGATGTCAATGCCGCTGGCCGGTGGCCAGGCCACCACCATGCGGATGGGTTTATTCGGGTAATCGCTTTGGGCCCAGGCACCCACACAGGCCAGGGTCAATGCCAGTGTCAAGCACCGACGGGTCAAACTTTTCAACATGATGGGACTCCATAAGCAAGCCGCCAATGTGCATTTAGC
>CAMDJU010000234.1 GCA_945900695.1 Bordetella parapertussis
CGACGCAAATCCAGCGTTGCCCGCGTGTTTCTGAAAAAAGGCTCCGGCAAGATCACGGTCAACGGCAAAGACATTTCCACGTTCTTTGGCCGCCAAACCTCGATCATGATCGCCAAGCAACCGCTGATGCTGACCAACCACGCCGAGACTTTTGACATCCAAGTCAATGTCCACGGCGGCGGTGAATCCGGCCAAGCAGGTGCTTTGCGCCACGGCATCACACGCGCTTTGATCGACTATGACGCCAGCCTCAAGCCAGCGTTGTCTGCCGCAGGTTTTGTGACCCGTGACGCGCGCGAAGTTGAGCGTAAGAAGGTCGGTTTGCACGGCGCCCGTCGCCGCAAGCAGTTCAGCAAACGCTGATCCGCTGGCAAATTTGCCCCCAACCGCTGTGTGCTTTACCGCCGCAGCGGTTTTTTTGTGCCCAACGGGTGTCCCAATGGCGGGTGCAGACCCTTTTCTCAGCAGGGTGGCCCAGGTCGCTGGACGAGCCGGGTTAATTCCGACTAAACTACACCACTATTTGATCTCCGAGGAGTAAAGCCCATGAACGCCGTCGCCGAAGCCCTGCCCACAGAAATGCCTGCCCCCATTGTTTTCACCGACAGTGCCGCAGCCAAAGTGGCCGATTTGATCGCTGAAGAGGGCAACCCTGAGCTGAAACTGCGGGTGTTTGTTCAAGGTGGAGGCTGTTCAGGCTTTCAATATGGCTTCACCTTTGATGAAGTGACCAACGAAGACGACACCACCATGAGCAAAAACGGCGTGTCCTTGCTGATTGACGCCATGAGTTACCAATACCTGTTGGGCGCAGAAATCGACTACAAAGAAGATTTGCAAGGTGCCCAGTTTGTCATCAAAAACCCGAACGCCACGACCACTTGCGGTTGCGGTTCATCCTTCTCGGTCTAAGCCGGCGAAGCTTGCCGGGGAGGTCTCAAGGCTTTTGAGCCTTCAGGCTGGGTAAATCCCACCCAACACACGGGCGCCCTTGGCGCCCGTTGCTTTTGGCAAATTGCCCGGTAAGCCCAAACAGGTTTGGCGGGCCAACCAGGCAAAAGCGGCTGCTTCCACCTGGGATGGCGGCAGGCCTGCTGTGTCGGTGCTGACCACCACCAGTTGGGGCAGGCGTGCTTGCAACATGTCCATCAGGCACTGGTTGTAAGCGCCACCCCCACACACCATCAAGCGGCTGGTGTGGGGCGCGTACTTGTAAACCCCATTCGCAATAGATTCAGCCGTGAGTGCGCACAAACTTGCTTGCACATCATGGGGGGGCAACGTAGGCCCACAAGCCAAGTGGCCGTCCAACCATCGGGCGTGAAACAGGTCACGCCCCGTGCTTTTTGGGGGTGCTCGGTGAAAAAACGGCTCTTGCATCCAGCGTGACAGCAAGTCTGGTTGGACCCGCCCGGAAGCGGCCCAGCGTCCCGCATCGTCGTAGGCTTGGCCCGTGTGCCGCTGGCACCACAAGTCCATCAGCACATTGCCGGGGCCGCAGTCAAAGCCCATGGCGTCGCCTTGGGCTGACAAGACGCTGAGGTTGGCAATGCCCCCCACATTGAGCACGGCCAGTTCTTGGCCCGCTTGGCCAAAAACCGCTTGGTGAAATGCCGGCACCAAAGGCGCCCCCTGCCCACCGGCTGCAATGTCTCGGCTGCGCCAATCGGCCACCACCGCAATGCCACTCAATTCGGCCAATAAACTGGGGTTTTGAATTTGCAAGCTGTAACCGATGCCGTCGTGCAACCCGGGTTGATGGCGCACGGTTTGGCCATGGGCCCCGATGGCTCGCACTTGGGTGGCTTGGATGCGGCCCTCGGTGAGCAGAGACTGAATCACCTGGGCATACAAACGGCTCAGGGCATTGGCGGCCAAGGCGCTGCGGTGCAACTCGTCAGGTCCCGACTGGTTCAAGGCCAGCAGTTGGGTGCGCAATGGTGCGTCAAAAGGGGCGTGATGGTGGGCGAGCACCTGAAGGGGGGCGCCGGCAAAGTCGACCAATACCCCATCTGCCCCGTCCAGCGAAGTGCCGGACATGAGGCCGATGAACAACTCGGACATGCTTTATTGGATGTTGGCTGGCGTCAGGCTGGCGGCTGCGGCCATGTCTTTTTGCGCTTGCACAGCGTGCTGGCGAAATTGGGGCAAAGCAGCTTCTGACACTGGAATGGCTTCGCTTTGGCGCGCCAATGTCAGCGGGTCTTGGTGCTTGCCATTCACCCTGAATTCAAAATGCAAATGGGGTCCCGTGGCCCATCCGGTGGCACCCACGCCGCCCAAGCTTTGGCCTTGTGAGACGTTTTGGCCCACGCGCACATCAATTCGGCTCAAGTGGGCGTAAAGGGTTTTATGCCCATTGCGGTGCGACACCGTGACCACATTGCCATAGCCGCCTTGTAGACCGGCCGCTTCGACCACGCCGTCACCCACACTGCGCACAGGGGTGCCCACTGGCGCTGCGTAATCCACGCCTAAATGGGCGCGCCAGGTTTGCAAAATCGGATGAAAGCGCAATTTGAACCCGCTGGTCACGCGGGAAAAAGCCAGGGGCGAGGCCAAATAGGCACGGCGCAGGCTTTGGCCACCAAGGTTGAAGTAGCCCCCCTTGGGGGCCTGGGGCTCTTGGAACCACACGGCGTGATAGGTTTTGCCGTTGTTCAAAAATTGAGCAGCCAGCACTTTGCCAGCGCGCAGCGGTTCGCCATCGGCTTCCAAGGATTCATAAACCACCGAGAAACGGTCGCCTTTGCGCAGGGCACGGTAAAAATCAATGTCCCCTGAAAAAATATCGGCCAACTGGTTGGCCACGATGTCGGGGATGCGCGCGTCGTCCGTGGCAGCAAACAATGAACTTTGGATCACGCCGCTGGCCATGTGGGTCGAGGCTTGTAGGGGCGCTTCTTGCAACTCAGAGGTGAAGGCGCCATTGGCTTGGCGGGTGATGCGCAAGCGTTTGAAGTGGCGACCGTCATCAGTTGCCCAACGCGCCACCAACTCAGTGAGTTGTTGTTGGGCATTGGTGCTGGCTTGAAGGTTCCGGCCGGCGCGGGCCAGCAAATTCTGTTTGACCAAGGGGTCTTGGCGCAAAAACTGGGCTGCCTTGGCATCTGAGACGCCCAGGCGAGAGAGCAGACTGTCAGCGCTGTCGTTGCCACGGGATACATCTGAGCGGTACAGCTGCAGTTGAGAGATATCAGTGCCGAGCGTGTTGGTTTGCAGGCCGGGCAAAGGCTTGTCAATCACCTGGCGGATGGGCAGATCGGCCGCATCAGGCCCCAGCGAAGCCACGGCCACCGCCCCACCGCCGGCCAGCAGCAAAGCAGCGGTCACGCCAGCCGCTGCCGCATGCGGGTGGCGGCTGTGCCAGCTTTGCCATTCGGCCCACAGTGATAAGAGGATTGGTTTCAATTGAAGTTCCCGGGGGGAGTCCCCGTGCAGCCACTTAAAATGGCAAAAAACCGGCGGAGTATAAACGTTTGAGAGGCCGGTGTAAACCCAAATAGATATATGAATCAATCCCCTGTACCTGCTTCTTCTTTATCAGCCGAAGTTCAGCATGCCTTGGCGGTGAGCTTGCGGGGCTGCGAAGAACTGCTGCCCCAAGACGAATGGGTTAAAAAGTTGCAGCGTTCTCATACCAGCGGCACGCCTTTGCGCATCAAACTGGGGCTTGACCCTACTGCGCCCGACATCCACATTGGCCACACCGTGGTGCTCAACAAAATGCGCCAATTGCAGGACTTGGGGCATCAGGTGATCTTTTTGATCGGTGACTTCACCTCTTTGATCGGCGACCCGTCGGGACGCAACAGCACACGCCCGCCACTGACGCCCGAGCAGATCAAGCTCAATGCCGACACCTATTACAAGCAGGCGAGCATGGTGCTGGACCCCGCTAAAACCGAGATTCGTTACAACAGTGAGTGGAGCGAGCCCTTGGGGGCCAGCGGCATGATTCAACTCGCCTCGCGTTACACCGTGGCGCGGATGATGGAGCGCGACGATTTTCACAAGCGCTTTCATGGCGGCCAGTCCATCAGTGTGCATGAGTTTTTGTACCCGCTGATGCAGGGCTACGACAGCGTGGCCTTGAAAAGCGACTTGGAGTTGGGCGGCACCGACCAAAAATTCAATTTGCTGATGGGGCGCCATTTGCAGCAAGAGTATGGCCAAGAACCGCAATGCATTTTGACCATGCCTTTGCTGGAAGGCTTGGACGGCGTGGACAAAATGTCCAAAAGCAAAAACAACTACATCGGCATCGCCGAGGACGCCAACACCATGTTTGCCAAGGTGCTGTCCATCAGCGACACCTTGATGTGGCGCTGGTTCACCTTGCTGAGCTTTCAAAGCTTAGAGGCCATCGCCGCCTTGAAAGCCGAGGTCGAGGGTGGGCGCAACCCGCGCGACGCCAAGGTGATGTTGGCCAAAGAAATCACCACCCGTTTTCACAACGCCGCCTTGGCCGATACAGCCGAACAAGATTTTGTGAACCGCAGCAAAGGGGGCATCCCCGACGTGATTCCCGATGTGAACCTGAG
>CAMDJU010000235.1 GCA_945900695.1 Bordetella parapertussis
GCAGCCCCTTGTTTGATGCGCCACTTTTTCTTCGGGAGGGCGTATTCGGGGTAAACCACCTCAGGGGTGTAAGACACGGTGTCCAGGCCTGCAGTGGCCGATTGCCAGTCTTTTTCAAAGTCGGTGCTGGCGGTGTGGACCTGGGTTTCCACGTCGCGGGCGGCGGACTCAACGGTTTCCTTCATTTTCTTGAGCTCTTCCAGGTCCATCGAGCGATTGACCTCGGCCTTCACATCGGCCACATAGCGCTGCGCTTTGCCCAACAAAGCTCCCAAGGTGCGGGCCAATTTGGGCAGTTTTTCGGGGCCAATGACAATCAACGCCACTACGCCGATCAGCGCGATTTTGGAAACACCCAAGTCGATCACGGCATTCGATCAGAGCTTGGGCCGGGCTTCGACGTCGATGGTGTTTTTGTCGGCAGCCGGGTTGGCCGCAGCCACTTGGGCCGCTGGGGCAGCGGTTTTGTCGTCAGCGGGGGCTGCGCCGGGTTGGCCATCTTTCACGCCATCTTTAAAGCCTTTGACAGCTCCGCCCAAGTCTGAGCCAATGTTTTTGAGCTTTTTGGTGCCAAACACCAGCACCACGATCAATAAAACTATCAACCAGTGCCAAACGGAAAACGATCCCATGGGTATCTCCTGAACAATCTTGCGATTCTAGTGGGCAGCAAACACCACCCATTTCCAAGGGCTTATCCCCGCAACCAAGGACGCGGGCCACCCATCACATGAAAGTGCAAGTGATGAACCTCTTGCCCGCCTTCTGCGCCAGTGTTGGTGACGATGCGAAAGCCACCCTCGGGGTAAGGACGGGCCCCTTGCTCCAAAGCCAAGCGCGGGGCAAGTAACAAAATGCGGCCCAAAAGGGCCTGGTGCTCGGGCTCAGTCTGCGCCATGGACGGAATGTGGGCCTTGGGTATGATCAAAAAATGAACTGGTGCCCACGGGTTGATGTCGTGGAAGGCAAAAATCTCTTCGTCTTCATAAACCTTTTTGCTCGGGATTTGGCCGGCAACGATTTTGCAAAAAATGCAGTTGGGATCGGTGTGCATGGTGGGTTTAGGGTGGTTCGCCGTGTCGCTTCGCTCCTCGCGATGACGGGCTAAATCTCCAAGTTTAATCTTGCCCGGCTTCACGGGCTTGCGCTTTGCGCAAGGCTTTTTCTTCCAAACCGCTCAAGCCCTCGCGGCGCGACAGCTCTTGCAGCACGTCCTCGGGGGTCAGCTGGTAATGCGACAGCGCCACCAAGCTGTGGAACCACAGGTCGGCCATCTCGCCCACCAACTTGTGCGGGTCGCCGCCATGGTCCAAGTCTTTGGCGGCCATCACCACCTCGGTGGCCTCTTCGCCAATTTTCTTTAAAAACGCGTCGGGGCCTTTGTGCAGCAATCGCGCCACATAGCTGGTGTCGGGGTTGCCTCCGTTAGCCGCTTTGCGGCTTTCAATCACGGCGGCCAAGCGGGCCAAGGTGTCGTCAGAGCTCATGGTTTGGCCTTGTAAATGGTGGCGGGGTCTTGCAACACCGGCTCGACGCTCAGCCACTGGCCGCCGTCAGGGCTGGCTTGCCAGCGTTGGTAAAAGCAGCTGTGCCGCCCCGTGTGGCAGGCAATGCTCGGGTCGTGGCCGGTTTGGGTGACGGTCAGCAAAATCACGTCGTTGTCACAATCGAGGCGGATGTCATGCACGGTTTGCACATGGCCGGACTCCTCGCCCTTGAACCACAGCTTGCCCCGCGAACGGCTGAAATACACCGCACGGCCGAGTTCGGCGGTTTTTTGCAACGCCTCGCGGTTCATCCATGCGAACATCAGCACGTCTTTGCTGCCAAGTTCCTGCGCGATGACCGGCACCAAGCCTTGCGCGTCCCATTTGATTGTGTCTAGCCAATTCATAGGAGGAGATGTTAAGGGCATCGCCCTGTCACGGCTTTTGCCATTTAGAATACATGCACAACTACCTGAACAGGTCCAGGCCATGCAAGTCATCAGTTACACAGACGCCCGCAACTCGCTCAAAGCCGTGATTGACAAGGTCATTGACGACCAAGCACCCACATTGATTCACCGCCGCGAAGGGGGCAATGCAGTGCTGATGTCAGAAGAGGCTTACGCCAGCATGCAGGAAACCTTTTATTTGATGTCCAACCCAGCCAATGCACGCGCTCTGTTGCGATCGATTGAACAGGCCAAAGCAGGAAAGGCCAAAAAGCGTCAGTTGTTGGATGTATGAGGGAGATCCACTTCACCCCTGATGGGTGGGACGCCTATGTGTGGTGGCAAGGTCAGGATCGCAAAACCCTCAAACGCATCAACACGCTGATCAACGCCGCTTGTCGAGACCCCTTTACCGGCATTGGCAAACCAGAACCCTTGGTGGGTAACTTGTCAGGCTATTGGTCACGCCGCATTGATGACACCCATCGGCTGGTTTACGAAGCAGATGATGTGGCCGTTCTGATCGTGGCTTGTCGGTTTCATTACGATAAATGAGCGGCCTTGATCAACAATCAGGCGCAACACTTGGTCAGCGTTGATCTGAAAATAGGCTGAATCTTGCCAAATTTTGCCAAGCCAAGGTATCTAAACTTACCGCATGAGCACGATGAACATTTCCCTCCCCGAAGCACTCAAGTCTTTCGTTGATGAGCAGGTCAGCCAGCGTGGGTTTGGCACCAGCAGCGAGTACGTTCGAGAATTGATCCGCAAAGACCAAGACCGGCGTCAACTGCACAGTTTGCTATGAGAAGGTGCGGGTTCTCAGCCCACACAAGCCGTCACGCCCGCTTACTTTGTGGGGCTGCGCGAGCGGGTGGGCAAAGCCAACAAGACCCGTAATAAGGCGTGAAAGCCAATCTAGGCGAATCAAAACTCTATTGGGCATCGATCATCGGTAAGGCTGGTGGGAGCTTGGTCATAGCCTCTCCGTCCAATACTCTGGGCAACGCTTGTGTGCGGCAACGACGAGCACCTCAATGCCTGAATCCACTATCCGGTAAAGGATATTGAATGGAAAGCCAGGTACACGGTACTTGTGAATGGGTGGTGGAAGCTCGATGCGATAGCGCTCAGGTGTTTCGCACACTGCTTGCATCGCTGCGTCGAAAGCCAACAGGTATCGAGCGCCTAGACTTGCTTTTCAAGATTCATAGCAAGCCACATGTTCAAGGTGCTCATCTCGCGCAGCCTCAGAAAAAAAGTAGCTCACTTGAGCAAGGCATTGGCTTGAAGCCGCACTTCCGCAGCAGAGATGAGTTTGGACAAACCCCGATCAATTTGCGCAGCACGGTTCGCGGCCTCATGCAACCAGAGCGCTTCAATTTCAGTTTCGGTCAGCGCGTCCAGGCTGGACAGTAACTGAGCAGCCAGCTCCGCACGTTGCTGCACAGGCAGTGAGAGCGCTTCGCTGGTGATGTTGGCAGTGTCCTTGAACAAATCCTATCATTTAGTTAGATCTAACCCCAAGGTTAAAGCTCACATCTGTACTGCGCCAGGCAATAAGCAGCCCATCACAAACAGCACCCAAACCGAATTAACACTGCGTTATTTTTGTGTATTGATGTGTAGAATTAACCCGTGAAAAGCACCGACATCCTCAAACAGCTCAAAGCCGACGGTTGGTATTTGGTGCACGTGGTGGGCTCGCACCACCAGTTCAAGCACCCCACCAAGCCGGGCAAGGTGACGGTGCCCCACCCCAAAAAAGATCTTCCGCTGCCAACGGTGCGCAGCATATTGAAGCAAGCGGGCCTGTGAGGCCTTTTCATCCAAGGAGTTCGTTCATGTTGTACGCCGTTTATGTTCACGTTGGTGATGCGGATCATGCGCATGGCGTGACGTTTCCAGACTTTCCAGGCTGCTTTTCTGCGGTGGACGATTGGAGCGACTTACCCGCTGCCGTACAAGAAGCGGTAGAGGCCCACTTCAGTGGCGAGCCTGATGCAGTGCCACCGCCCACACCGCTTGAGCTGTTGGTGGGCCAAGCTGATTACGTGGGCGGCGTCTGGATGTTGGTCGACTTGGACTTGAGCCGCATCGACAGCCAGCCTATGCGCCTGAATGTGAGCCTGCCCTCTCACTTGGTGCAACAAATTGACGCTTGGGCCAAGGCGCACCACATGACCCGATCAGGCTTTCTGGCCAGTGCAGCAACACAGGCCATGGCGACGCGGTCTTAAGACGTTGCTCCAAAAGTTGCTTTTTCCATCACGAGAAAAGGATTTAAATCGACCGCCGGGCAAAGGCGACGACGGAAGTGGGTGGCACGGATTGGGTTGTTTTGTTGAAAGTTTCTTCAACTTGGCACGTGACGGCATGTCTTCGCTGAGCTCGGATTAACTCAAGACGCCACACGCAGCTGCAAAGCTTCTTGCGCGAGCAGGTTGATGCTTTTGCCCTGAGCCTGCGCCGCAATGGCCAGTTGCTCATGCAACTCGGGAGAAATGCGCAGGTTGAATTTGCCCGAGAAATTTCTTTTGGGCTCAATGCCTTTTTCTTGGCACACATCCAGAAATACCTGCAACGA
>CAMDJU010000236.1 GCA_945900695.1 Bordetella parapertussis
ACCACCGCCAAGTACATGCACACGCCGTATGGCACCTTTGAGCTCAAGTATTTCTTTGGTTCGGGCCTGGTCACCGAGAGCGGGAACAATGCGTCGAGCACCGCGGTGCGGGCCCTGATCAAGCAGTTTGTGGCCAACGAAAACCCCAAAAAACCGCTCAGCGACAACCAACTGTCAGACATGCTCAAGGAGCAAGGCATCGACTGCGCGCGCCGCACCGTGGCCAAATACCGCGAATCCCTGCGCATTGCGCCCACCAATTTGCGCAAGACGCTCTGAGGCTTTGCCATGAACCAACTGGACTTGTTTTTGCCCTGTGCGGCTGGGGTGGAGCAGTGCCTGGCCCACGAGGTCCGCACGGTGGTCGCCGACCCTGGCTTGCACGTGGGCGTGGCCCGTGGCGGTGTGCGCTTGCACGGTTCATGGCGCATGGCCATGCAACTCAACCTGCACAGCCGCTTGGCCATGCGGGTGTTGGTGCAACTCTCCCACACCCCCTATCGACATGAAGACGATGTGTATGCCGGTGCCCATGCCGTGGCGTGGGAGGCCTGGTTCACGCCGCAACACAGCTTCAAAGTCGAGGTCACGGCCCAACACAGCCCGCTCAAGAGCCTGAACTTTGCCACCTTGCGCGTCAAGGATGCGGTGGCCGACCGCTTTCGGGCCAAAGGCGGTGAGCGCCCCAGCGTCAACACCCAGTGGCCCGATGTGCGTTTGTACGCCCACCTGACCACCGACCACATGACGCTGTACATCGACACCTCGGGCGAGCCGCTGTTCAAGCGCGGCTGGCGCGTGGACAAAGGCGACGCGCCTTTGAAAGAAACCTTGGCCGCAGCCATGCTGGCCGCCAGCGGCTGGAGCATGCCACTCATCAGCGCCCCGGGCGAAGCGGCCAGCGCAACACCTGCTGTCTGCGGCGTGGAGCAGGGCTTGCCCTTGTACGACCCATGCTGTGGCAGCGGCACCATTGCCATTGAAGCGGCGTCCATCGCTTGCAACATGGCACCTGGCTTGATGCGCCGCTTTGCTTTTGAAAAACTATTGCCCTATCAAGCCCATGTGTGGGATGGTTTGCGCGACCAAGCCCGCGCCGCCCAAGTGGCACCGCGTGCCCCGGTGTTTGGCAGCGATGTGGCCTTTCGCATGGTCGACTTTGCCCAACGCAACGCAGACCGCGCCGGCGTGGCCCACGCCCTGGTGCTGCGCGGTGGCGATGCTTTGCAGCGCATGCCACCCTGCGATGCGCCAGGGGTGATGCTGCTGAATCCGCCGTATGGCGAGCGCATCGAGGTGGCCGGTGTGGCGGGCGCAGCCACGCGACGGGGTAGCACCGCTGTTAACCAAGCCATGGCGCCTGACTGGGACACCGACAGCGATGGGCCCACGCAGCATGGTCAGTCGCGCAGTGATGCGGGCGCACGCGAGCAAGCGCAGGTGACAGACGGTGGCGACTTCTTTGTCCAATTGGCCAGCCACTGGAAGAAAAACTACACCGGTTGGAGCGCCTGGGTGCTCACCCCCGACCTCAAATTGCCGGGGCGCATGCGCTTGAAAGAATCGCGCCGCGTGCCCATGTGGAACGGCCCGATCGAGTGCCGGCTGTTTCGCTTTGACATGTCGGCTGGCTCACTGCGCCGTCCGGCCAAAACCGACACCCCTGCCGCCTGAGCCCACCCATGCGGGGCGTGGTCATCGACACCAACATCGTGCTCGACATGTGGGTGTTTGACGACCCGCGCTCTCGCCCCTTGAACCAAGCTTTGCAAAGCGGTGGTGTGTACTGGTGGGCCAGCGCCGAGATGCGCGAAGAGTTGCTGCGGGTGCTCAGCTACCCGCACTTGGTGCAACGCATGGCGTTGCGCGGTGTCAGCGCCCCAGACGTGCTGGCCCAGTTTGACCGCCATACCGAACAGGTGGCCAGCGCCGAGCGCGCGCCCTATGTGTGCAACGACGCCGACGACCAAAAATTCATCGACCTGGCCGTGGCCCATCAGGCCACGCTCGTCAGCAAGGACAAGGAAGTCTTGCGCATGAAAAACCGCTTGGCGCGATTGGGTGTGGCGGTGTGGCCGGTGTGGGTGCCGCTGGCCTAAGCAGTGAACAGAGGCAGGGTGATGAGTGCACGTTGATGCGTTCCACCAGGCGACTGTTCAGGGGGTTCGTTCAGTCCAGCATGTCGGGAATGAGGGCCAGCAAGTCGGTCACACCCACATCCACGCCGCATTGGTGGAGCAAGGTGCTGGCCTGACCCCGGTGGTGGGTTTGGTGGTTGAAAAAGTGGGTCAGCAAGGGGCCAAACAACTTGCACTGCTGAACGCCCGCCATATTGACGTAATGCAGAGGGTGCGCCATGTGCGCAGACTCAAGTTCCTGGGACCAGGCCACCATCATGGCGTCCAGCTTTTGCCGATAGGCTTGCAAATCAGTCCAATGCGCAAACAAGGGCTGATTCAAGGCCGTGGGCTTGGGGCCGTTTTGCAGGGGGGTCAGCGATGCAAAACCACCCGGGTGCGTGGCAAAGCGCATCAGCCATATCGTGTCGCCCACGGCGATGTGTTGCAAGGTGCCAAATAACGAACCAAAAAATGCCCCTTGGTCTTTCTTCAGCTGATCCGCGCCCAGACCCGACGCCGCTATGTACAGGCGCTGGTTCATCCACTGGTTGTAGTGGGCCATCATTTGGGTGAATTCGGGGGTCATGGCTTTCTCCAGTTCTGAGAGTTGGTCTATAAATGAGTAATATAAGACTCATTCGGCGGGATGGATGGGGCTAAAACCCAGCCCCAAATACAGCCAAAACAGACATAATGTACTTAATGTTTATTTAAAGGTGCGTGCAAATGTTGACCATGACTTCTCTGGTGGCCCAGAACCAATTTGGGACCCTGATCGATGCGTCTCAACGCCAGCCCGTGACCGTGACGCGCCATGGCCGCCCGGTGGCGGTGGTGATGTCGTACGAGGACTACCAAGCCAGCCTGCAAACCATCAACCCCCAAGTGGCGGCCCTGATCAGCGAGGCTTATCCGCTGCGCGGCCCTGCGGCGGGGGACGCGATGCGCCAGCACTTGGCCGCCCTGAGCAACTTGGCCGCCGAAGAGGGTTTGACCCCGGCAGATGTCACGCGCATGCTCCATGAACCCTAGCCCTGCCTTCATCGTCATCGATACCAATGTCTTGATCAGCGCAGGCTTGCTGCCGCAATCCACAACGGCGCAAGCCCTGGCTGTGGCGGTGACCCATTTCGTGATTGCCCAAAATCAGGACACTTGGCATGAGCTTGAAACCCGCATCGCTCGGCCAAAATTCGACCGCTATTTCGGCGAATTCGGTCGATTGCGCCACCTCATCCAAATCGCCCAATCCGCAGCGTTTTTCGAGGTGACTGCGCAAGCTTCTATAAGCCGAGACAAAACCGACGACAAATTCCTTGCTTTGGCCATGGACGCTGGGGCCGCCATGGTGATTTCAGGCGACCTCGATTTGAAAGAGGTGCAGAGTTACAAAGGCGTAGAAGTGGTTTCACCCGCACAATTTTTGGACCGCATGCAAACCCATCCAGATCCCCATACTTGAGTGAAACGGCTTTCAAGCGCCCCATGAACAAAGGCCACCCATTCTGAGCAGGCAACTGAAATGTCACCCCTAACCGCTTCTGAATTTGCCAAAGCCTGGATCGGTGCTTGGAATACCCGCGATTTGCCCGCCGTATTGGCGCACTATGCCGATGACTGTGTGCTGCATACACCGATTGCCCAGTGGTTGGCACCCTCTACGCAAGGGGTGTTGGTGGGCAAGCCAGCCATGGCGGCCTATTGGGCCAAGGCTTTGCAACGCCCGGGTGATTGGCGGTTTGCCTTGACGCATGTCCACACCGGTGTGCACAGCCTGGGCCTGGCTTACGAAGGGCCTTTGGGGCCAGTGACCGAATTTTGCTTTTTCAATGACATGCACTTGGTGTGTCAGTCCCATGTGCTTTATGCGCCAGAGCGTTTGCAGGCGCTGTTCAAGCGCCCCGTTTGAGCGGCCCCTGCCCACCACGGGTGCACTGGCATACAGGGGCTATTTTTTGACTCTGGCCAACTCAAACCAAGTTTAAAAATAGTGTCGTTTGCTGTTTGAAGTTGGATGAATATTGCTTAAATACGATGTGGTGGTGATTTTTTTGCTGGAGGCGCCATGTCTACACCCTTGACTGATAAAGGCCAAGACACCATACCCAAGCAAATTCGTGATGCGCTGAAGTTGCTGCCTGGCACGCCCGTTGACTTTGCGGTTAACCGCAGCGGTGAAGTTGTATTGCAAAAAGCCACCGGGGTGAAGGCGCGAAACAAGGCGCCCAAAGACCGCTTTGAAGCTGCCCGCGGTAAAGCTGATGTGAAGTGGCGTACCCAAGACCTGATGAATTTGCTGCGCGGGTAATTGCCACTATTGCTAAATCGCCACCCTCTAGTGCCTGCGCCCAGCGCCCCCGCGCGTGTGCTCAGCCGTGAAAGGCCAGCAATTCGGC
>CAMDJU010000237.1 GCA_945900695.1 Bordetella parapertussis
GGTGGTGCACCGGCTCGACCAAGCCACCTCGGGCCTGATGCTGTTTGCCCACAGCGCCGAGATGCAGCGTCAACTCTCCCTCGCATTTGCACAACGCCAAGTCCACAAACAATATCTGGCTTGTGTGGCGGGCCATCTCCCTGCATCCAACGATTGGCAATTGATCGACGCGCCCATTGCCGCCGATTGGCCGCGCCGACCGCTGCGCATCGTGGCCGATGGCGGCCAAAGCAGCCAAACCCTTTGGTGCAGCCTGGGCCCGTGCATGGATCAAGCCCCAGGTCAAGCCAGCATCGGCAGTTGGCTGGCCCTGCGCCCCTTGAGCGGGCGCACCCACCAGTTGCGGGTGCACTTGCAATACCTTGGCCACCCCATTTGGGGAGACGCCATGTACGCGCCACCCGACGTGCTGGCCCGCGCACCCCGTTTGCTGCTGCATGCCCAGCGGCTGGCCTTGACCCACCCAGCAACCGGACGGGCCTTGGCCTTTGAGCACACCCCCACGGGCTGGTTAAGCCCCGACATGTTGCGCCGCACACAAGAGATGCCATGGTGACCCCGCCCCCCCCAATTCCCCCGGTGGCAGGGGCTTGCGACCCGGCCATCTCATTGGCCCAGGTGCGCGCCCAATGGGGTGGCAAAGCGCCGCTGTGGATATTTGCCTATGCCTCGCTGTTGTGGCGACCAGAATTTGATGTCGCCGAAGAATCCAGGGCGCGGGTACCAGGCTGGCACCGGGCGCTGCAAATGTGGAGCCGCATCAACCGGGGCACCCCCGCGCAACCGGGCTTGGTGTTTGCGTTGCTGCGCGGCGGTTCCTGTTTGGGCATGGTGCAAAGGGTGCCCAGTGCGCAAGCCAACGACGTGTTGGAGCGCTTGTGGTCACGCGAAATGCCCACCGGTGTTTATGAACCGCGCTGGTTGCGCTGCCAAACGGCGACCGGTTCGGTCACAGCCCTGGCCTTCACCTTGCCCCACACCAGCCCCCAAAACACCGGCCGTTTGTCCAACGAACATTACCAACGCATCTTCAGCGACACCGTGGGCGGGCGGTTTGGCACCACCTTGGACTATGCGCAACAAACCTACGAACGTCTGCTGGAGCTGGGCATCCACGACGAGGCCCTGGCCGATTTACTGCGCTGTGCACCCTGAGCCCTGAGAGCTTTGCCGCAAGAACATCCGCCCCACCGAAAAAGCAAAGGGGCAATTGTCGCAATGCCGAACTGACGTCGTTCACCCTCAACAAGCAACGGGCCATGAATCGACGCCAAAAACCACTATCCTCTGGGCTTTACCACTTTCACGGAGCCTGCCATGTTGACCTTGTGTGGATTTGCCGCCAGCAACTACTACAACAAAGTAAAAATCGCCTTGCTGGAAAAAGGCGTTGATTTCACCGAGCAACTCGCTTGGGTGGGTGAGGTCGACCGACAAGCCAGCCCCCTGGGCAAGGTGCCCTACCTGGTTACCGACCAGGGCAGCTTGTGCGAGTCGGGGGTGATGCTGGAGTACATCGAACAACGCCACCCCCTAACACCCTTGCTGCCCAGCGACCCTTTTGCCGCCGCCAAAGTGCGTGAACTCATCACTTTTTTAGAGCTGCACCTGGAGCTGGTGGCACGCAACCTGTACGCCGAGGCTCTGTTTGGCGGCAAGGTGTCTGACGAGGTGAAAGAAAAAACCAAGGCCCAACTGGACAAAAACCTGCGCGCCTTTGCCAAACTGGTCCGTTTTGACCCGTATCTGGCTGGCAGCACATTTGGCCTGGCCGACTGCGCGGCCATCGTGCACTTCCCGCTGATCAGCGCCGCCACCAAAGCGATTTACGGCCAAGACCTGTTTGCCGACCTGCCCGTTCGCGACTACCTCAAGCGGATGGCCGAGCGCCCTTACATGGCCCGGGTACAAGCCGAGCGCAAAGCCAACGCCGAATTGATGATGGCGCGCATCAAAGCCAAGTCGGCTGCCAGCTGAACCGCCCACTTTTGAACACTCCCCAGAAAGATCAACATGAAGATTCTGATGTTGCACGGCATCAACCACGATATGTTTGGCAAGCGCGACCCCAAGCAATACGGCACCATCACCCTGGATGAGATCAACGCCCAATTGCAAGCGCTGGGCCTGCAACTCGGTGCCAGCGTCGAGTGCTACCAAACCAACCACGAAGGGGCGATGTGTGAGCGCATCCACAAAAGCTTTTTGGACGGCGTGGACGCGGTGCTGATCAATGCCGGGGCCTGGACGCACTACAGCTATGGCATCCGTGACGCACTGGCCATCTTGACCTGCCCCATCGTTGAGCTGCACATGTCCAATATCCACGCCCGTGAGCCATTTCGCCACGTGTCGGTGTTTGCCGAAATCGTCAAAGGCCAAATTTGCGGTTTTGGGGTGGACAGCTATTTGCTCGCCTTGCGTGCGGCCATCTCCGCCGCCAAGGAAGCCTGAACGCCATGACCACCTCCATCGCCGACATGCGCAAAAGCTACGAGCGTGCAGCGCTTGACGAAAGCGCCTCCGAAGCCGACCCGTTGAAACAGTTTGAGCGCTGGTTGCAAGAGGCCATCAGCGGCGAATTGCCCGAACCCACCGCCATGACCTTGGCCACTGTAGGCAGTGACCTGCGCCCCAGCACCCGGGTGGTGCTCCTCAAAGGCGTGACCGCCAAAGGCCTGGCCTGGTACACCAACTACAAAAGCCGCAAAGGTCAAGAATTGGCCGGCAACCCCCATGCAGCCTTGCAGTTCCATTGGGTCGAGTTGGAGCGCGTGGTGCGCATCGAGGGCTTGGTGGAAAAAGTCGAGGCGCACGACAGCGATGCTTACTACCAAAGCCGCCCCCTGGACTCGCGCATTGGGGCCTGGGCCAGCCCCCAAAGCGAGGTGATCACCTCGCGCACCCAATTGGTCACCGCCGCGGCCAAATACGGCGCGCAGTTTTTGCTGCAACCGCCCCGCCCTGACCATTGGGGCGGCTATCGCTTGGTGCCCGACCGCTGGGAGTTTTGGCAAGGCCGGCCCAGCCGCTTGCACGACCGACTGCGTTACCGCTTGGACCAAGGGACCTGGCAGCGAGAACGCTTGGCCCCTTGACGGGCCGCATGGGCGGCAACGAATCAACAAATTAACTTAAGGCGGTTGAATCCCCTCAAAACACCTTTGACAACGGGGATGTATGACGCACCTTTCTTTTATGTCATACAATTTGTCATGCAAATCAACCATCACGTATGACAAGGAGCCCTCATGCTGTCAGTTCGACTCACCGAGGCCATGGAACGAGATTTAACGCAATATTGCTCGGTCCGCAAACTCACAAAATCACAAGTCGTGCAAGAAGCCCTGGCCGAGTACTTGGTTGCGGCGCAATCGCCGACAGACGCCAAGCCAGCGCCGGAACCCGATCTGTCGTTTCTGGCTGCTGATGATCCGATTCGCAAGTTCATCGGCATTGCTAAAGATGGCATGAGCACGGATGAGCTCATGCGCATGACGCGTGGCGATGATTGGAACCAGCCGTGATTTTGGTAGACACCAATGTGTTTGTAGATGTCATCCACAGAGACCCCATCTGGTTGGACTGGTCACTCAAAGCATTGAGCAAAGCCCAAACCTCACACATGGTGACCAATTTTGTGGTGTATGCCGAGCTTCACACCCACGACACGGCTGGCCCGCACATCGATGCTTTTTTGGATCAGTTGGAGGTGCAGGTGCTGGATATATCCAAGCCAGCCGCACAGCTGGCCGCCCATGCGTTCAGGTCTTACCGCCAACGCGGCGGCACGAAAACCGGCGTGTTACCCGACTTCTTCATCGGTGCCCATGCCCAGGCCGAGGGTTACAAACTACTCACCCGGGACGCGGGGCGCTACAAAACCTATTTTCCAAAGATCAAGCTGATTTGTCCCTGATCACTCAGGCCTTGAGCAACGCAGCGCTGACCCAACGCGCCAAGTCGGGGGCCGACATCGCCCCAGGCTGTCTGGCAATTTCACGGCCACCCGCGAAAACCGCCAAAGTCGGAATACTTCGGATGTTGTACTTGGCTGCCAAGCCTTGTTCATCTTCGGTGTTGACCTTCACAAAGCGGGCTTTGCCTTGCATGTCTTGGCTGACCTTTTCATAGGCCGGTGCCATCATGCGGCAAGGGCCGCACCAAGGGGCCCAGAAGTCCACGACCATGGGCAATTCACTTTTGGCCAACTGCGCATTGAACGCCGCTTCGTTCAGGTTGTCTGGGAGAGCATTCAATAAAGAGGCATGGCACTGACCGCAGTTCAATTCAGCTTGCAGTTTGTCGAAAGGCACGCGGTTGGTGGCGTTGCAGTGGGGACAGACCAAATGCATTTTTGTAACTGTGGTGTCGTTCATGGTTTCCTCGCCAAAAACCCCACCAAAGCCGACATGCCCGAGTGGCCT
>CAMDJU010000238.1 GCA_945900695.1 Bordetella parapertussis
TCGAGCGCCAACCCCATGCTGGCCGAGCTGATTGACGGCAAACCCGTGCTCAAGGTGCTGAGCAAACAAGACATGGCCGACCCCCAGCGCACCGAGCTGTGGCTGGCCCACTACAACGCCTTGCCCGGCGTTCGCGCCTTGGCCATGGACACCAGCATGACGGCCCCCGCCAAGGCTTTGAAAGAAGCTTGCCAACACCTGGCGCCTTTGCGCGGCGGCATGGTCAAACCCATGCGGGTGCTGATGTGCGGCATCCCCAATGTGGGTAAGTCCACCCTGATCAACACCCTCAAGGGCCAACGCGCTGCCAAAACCGGCGACGAAGCGGGTGTGACCAAGCTCGAGCAACGCATCAGCTTGGCAGACGACTTCTACATTTACGACACCCCTGGCGTGCTGTGGCCGCGCATCACGGTCGAACAAAGCGGCTACAACCTGGCCGCCAGCGGGGCCATCGGCGTCAATGCCTACGACGACGAAGTGGTGGCCTTGGAATTGCTGAACTATCTGATCAGCCACTACCCAGACGCTTTGACCCATCGCTACAAAGTGGCCGCTGTGCCCAGCCACACCGATGAAGACCTGCTGCAAGCCATTGGCCGCCAGCGCGGGGCCGTGCAAAGCGGTGGACGGGTGAACACCGTCAAAGCGGCAGAAATCGTCATCCACGACTTCCGCTCGGGTGCCTTGGGTCGCTTGACCCTGGAAACCCCGGACGAATACGCCCAATGGTTGGCCGACGGGATGAAAGCCGATGCGGAGCGCAACCTGCGCAAAGCGGGCTTGAAAAAGCCGCGCGGCAAAGGCAGGCCGACGGTCAGGCGTTGAGCACGGATGCTTTCTGACAAGCCGCTCAGCCTGCCGATGGGGCACTTATTCCCATAGAATCATCCCATTTGATATTCCCGCGTAAAAAGGGCCAATGATGCACGTTGTCAATGTTTCTGGTCTTAAAAACAATCCCAGCGAAGCCCTGCGCAGCGCCCGTGACGATGTGGTGGTGGTGATGAACCGCGACCAGCCCGACGCGGTCATGATCGGACTGCAATCTGGAAAGATACTGTCCGAACCCGGCGCTCGGGCGGCATTGGCCACGGCCTTGTTTCGCGATGGTGGGTTGTCTTTGGCCCGTGGCGCTCGCATGGCGCAAATGCCCCTGTCTGCTTTCATCACCCACGTTTCACGCCTAGGCATTCCCGTGGTGAGCCATGATGCGTCTGACATCCCCAGTGACATGGAAACCCTGGACCAATGGCTCGCTTCGTCGTAAGCGATGCCAGCCCTTTGATTGGCTTGGCCATCGTCGGTGGGTTGGATTGGTTGCCAGCTTTGTTTGGCAAAGTCTGGGTTCCGCCATCCGTGCAACATGAGGTCTTGCCCGGCTTGCAAGCGCGTGGTGAGAGCGAAATTGCACAAGCCCTGTCACAACAATACCTTCAACTTTGGCCACATGTCATCCCTTCAGCCCCCCAAACGCTTGGAGATTTGGACGCGGGTGAGAAGGATTGTTTGTCCATCGCGCTGTCACTGCCAGCCGGTCAATGTTTGGTCTTGATGGATGAACGTGCGGGGCGGACCATTGCCAAAGAGTTGGGCATTCGGATGGCAGGTACAGCGGCGGTGATTGGTTTTGCCAAACAACAGGGGCGGATCGCTTCCGCCAAGGACTGTTTTGCACGCTTACACGCGCGCGACTTTCGCATCAGCAAAGAGGTGATTCAGGCGGTGTTGACTCAGGTGGGGGAAGTTTGATTTGTCTCATGATCGCATCTCCCGTCACCGCTGTTTCAAAACCTTTGACTCGCTAAACAACTGATCCCAGTCATCGGGCGGGTGACCACTCTCCAGCATGTTGCGAAAAACGCGGTAGGCGTCATCGCTGCTTTCAAAGGCTCGTTGGGTCTGATCGTCATTGACCCAAGCAAAAACAATCACCTTGCTGGCCGCGTGGTAACGAAAAAACAAACGGTACTGCTGAAAAAATTTGGCCTTGAACCAATGTTTGTGTTGTCCACCCAAGGTGTTGCCTTGGCGGTACTCAGGTCGTGTGGGGTCTTGGGGAATGGTGTCAAACGCCAATTGGGTGATGGCACTCAGGCGCTTGCTGGCGTTTTTATGGACAAAACCAACAGGGTCTTTGCGCTGCAGGGTTTCAACTTGCTGCGCAAGCGCTTGAACTTGCGCCAAAAACAATGGATGGGCAAACAAGTGCCAGCCATGCACCAGCACAGGTGGCCCCATCATTCATCTTCAAGTGGCAGCGCGGCGTCAAGGTCTACCTTTACCTGACCCACCAAAGCTTGCAGGCGCTTCACCAAACCTGCATCTACAGCCTGAAGGCGTTCAGGTTGCTGCGCTATATCGTTGGCCAGAAAAGTTAGAAAGGCGCTCAAGGCAGGATCTTCGTCTTCGCTGCCACCAGATCGGCTCAAGACCACCTCTCCACTTTCGCGAATGCTGTAGTGAATCTTGTCGCGCTTACCCAAGCGCAAGGCCCGGCGCACCGTCTCAGGCACCGTGGTTTGGTAGCGGTCGGTGAGCGTGGATTCCACTTCCAGGTTGGTAGGCATGGTCTTTTATTGCTCAAAAGTCTTTGTGAATCAATGGTAATGCAATTGCATTGCCGCGTCAATTGCACTCAACATGAAACTTCAAACCCAAAGCATTTGTCACCTTCAAAATCGTCGCAAAGCTGGGTTTGCCCTCGCCTGACAAAGCCTTATACAAACTTTCGCGCTCAAGCCCTGCGTGGCGGGGCGATGTGAGTGATGCGTGAGTGTCCATGATGTGCCTCCTATTAAAAAGAGTTTATTGGGCCTCTAAATTAAAAAAATCGATAAATATTTATTGTTTTGTATTAATTGATTTTGATAATTGGGATGTTTAAGAGGAAAGTGATCACTGATTAAGGCTTGGATGAGGTGCCCGAATGGATTTTTTGGTTACACTGGCGCAACCAATATGTCATTGAGCCCACTTTGCGCGTCATCCTAGATACATCGGTACTCGTCGCTGCTGCACGCTCGCGCAATGGCGCCAGCTTTCACTTGCTGTCGATGCTGCCCAGCAGCCAGTTTGAAATTGCGCTGACGGTTGCCCTCTTCACAGAATGGCA
The DNA here is from genome assembly GCA_945900695.1 of Bordetella parapertussis. Classification (GTDB taxonomy): domain Bacteria; phylum Pseudomonadota; class Gammaproteobacteria; order Burkholderiales; family Burkholderiaceae_C; genus Limnohabitans; species Limnohabitans parapertussis_A. The sequence goes on from CAMDJU010000238.1 coordinate 3,116, forward strand.
ATCTGTTTTGACCCGACCAGAGCATTTGCCGCCAGGCGTCGATCCGCAATCGGCCATGGGTTTTTTGCGCTACCTGGCTTCCATCGCACATTTGCAAGATGTGCATTTTTTGTGGCGTCCGTTTTTGCGGGATCCGGATGACGATATGGTTTTAGAAGGGGCGGTGGCATCGGGTAGCCAGTTCATCATCACCCACAATGTGAAAGACTTCAAGCGTTCCCATGAACTGAACGTGAGTGCCATCACACCGGCTGAATTTTTGACTTTGTTGAGGAGTACACCATGACCGCTTTGACCGTTCGATTGCCCAATTCTGTGCACCAAAAAGTCAAGGAGTTGGCCCAGCGCGACCACATTTCGGTGAACCAATTCATTGCCGCTGCGGTGTCAGAAAAGATGGCGTCGGTGATGACTTTGGACTACCTCAAAGCCGAAGCCGCCAAAGGCAACCGAAGCGACTTTGATCGCTTCATGAATGCCATCCCCAACGCGCCTGTCGCCAAAGGCGATGAATTACCCAAACTCTGATTTTTCAGCCCTGTGTTCGCCCTGGCCCAGCTCAAAACTCCCCCTTAAACTCTCCCACCATGAGCCTGCCCACCTCCCCCCACCCCATCCCCACGCCCTACGAAGATTTCATGCGCCATGTGTACACACATGGGGTGGAAAAGTCCGACCGCACTGGCACCGGCACGCGCAGTGTGTTTGGGCACCAAATGCGTTTCGATTTGCGCCAAGGTTTTCCGCTGGTCACCACCAAGAAGGTGCATCTGAAATCCATCATCGTTGAATTGCTGTGGTTCCTCACGGGTTCCAGCAACAACAACTGGTTGACCGAGCGCGGTTGCACGATTTGGGACGAATGGGCCCGCGAAGACGGCGACTTGGGGCCGGTCTACGGCGTGCAGTGGCGCAGCTGGCCCACACCCGAGGGCGGGCACATCGACCAAATCACCGAGGTCATCAAGACCTTGAAGAGCAACCCCGATTCACGCCGCATCATCGTGAGTGCTTGGAACGTGGCCGACCTCTCGAAGATGGCGCTGATGCCCTGCCATGCTTTCTTCCAGTTTTATGTGGCACCGCCCACCACCGCCGGTGGAAAGGGCCAACTGAGTTGCCAGTTGTACCAACGCAGTGCCGACATTTTTTTGGGTGTGCCGTTCAACATCGCCAGCTACGCCCTGCTCACCCACATGGTGGCTCAGCAGTGCGACCTCGAGGTGGGCGACTTTATTTGGACTGGCGGCGACTGCCACATCTACAGCAACCACCACGAGCAGGTGGAACTGCAGCTCTCCCG
>CAMDJU010000239.1 GCA_945900695.1 Bordetella parapertussis
CCAAGACTATGACACGGCGATTTTGTTTGCCGTCATCTTGCTCATCATTGGCTTTGTCAGCTTGGCCGACCGCTGGGTGTTTTTGCCGCTCGAAAGGTATTGCACCCGCCAGTTTGGGGTGGCCGCATGAAAACACACGGCTCCAACGCATTGGCCAATGGCGTGGTGTTGCTGGCTTTGCTGGCTTGGTACCTGTGGGCCCAAACCCTGCCCGATTACGTGCTGCCCGGGCCGCAAGCGGTGGCGCTGCGCCTGTATGCACTGTTCACCGACCCCCAGTTTTTGGGCCACACCCTGGCCTCGACCTTGCGTATTTTGTTGGCGGTGGTGTTGGCCTTGGTGTGCGGCGCGGCCTTGGCGCTTTTGGCGCGGGCTTGGCCCAGTTTGGACGGCATCGTCAGCGGCGTGCTGCAACCCTTTTTCAACGCCTTCCCCTCGATCGGCTGGGCCATTTTGGCGGCCATTTGGTTTCCGCCCGGGCACTTTGCCATTGTGTTTGTGCAGCTGGCCATCCTGATTCCGTTTTGCCTCATCAGCATTGGCGAGGGCTTGCGCCAAATCGACCGCGACATGCTGGAGATGGCCACCAGTTTCACCCGGTCGCGCACGCGCTTGGTGTTGCAAGTGGGCCTGCCGCTGATGCTGCCGTATGTGATGGGTGCGCTGCGCATCGCCTACGGCGTGGCCTGGAAGATCGCCTTGGTGGCCGAGTTGTTGGGCTCGACCTCGGGCCTGGGGTTTTTGATGCTGCGCGCCCAAGGTTCGGCCGACATCACCACCGTGGTGGCCGCCTGCCTGGCCATCGTGCTGCTTTTTTACGCTGGCGAAAAACTGCTGATCGACCCGCTGGCGCGGCGCTTTGCGGCGAAATAAAAGTGTGAAGTCTGCCGATACGCCGGATTCTGTGCACTTTGGTTGCCCAAAGCGTGACCGCCATTGATCTGGGCCGGGGGTCGCCCACCCGGCTCGGTGCCACCTACCCGCCCACTCAGCCCGCGGAACCACGGGTGGGCGCCTTGCGGCGCCCGGTGGGCCTACTTGGTGTTGCTGCGCGCAGAGATTGCCCGTTTCACCCGAACTTAATCGGCTCGTCTCTGTTGCTCTGATCCTCACCTCGCGGTGGAGAGGTGTTACCTCCTGCGCCGTCCTGTGCAGTCCGGACGTTCCTCCAGTGCGGTGTTTCCACCCAACGCTTGCGCGTTGGCCTTGCGGCTAGCACCAGCGGCGGCCTGGCAGACTTCACCAGGGGATTATCCGCCCAGCCCGATAATGCGCGCTTCTCCTGTCCTTGCCCGATGACCACGGGCCGCATGGCCATGATCCGCATCACCGAACTCAAGCTCGCGCTCGACGCCGCCTTTGACCCGCCCGACGCAGCCACCCCGCCCCCGCTGTACCCGCCCAGCCTGCCCCAGCTGGTGGCCCACACCTTGGGCGTAAACCCCGCCGACATCGCGCATTGGCAGGTGTTCAAGCGCAGCTTTGATGCCCGCAAAGCCAAACTGCAAGTGGTCTACATCGTGGACGTGCAGCTGATCAGTGACCAACAACAAGCCGACTGCTTGGCCCGCCACGTGGACAACCCCCACATCTTTGCCAGCCCCGACATGGCTTGGCATGCCCCTGTGCAAGCACCGGCCGACTGGGCCCCCATGGAGGGAGAGCGGCCTGTGGTGATTGGCTTTGGTCCATGCGGTATGTTTGCTGCCTTGGTTCTGGCACAAATGGGTTTGAAGCCCATCGTCATCGAGCGCGGGCGCCGCGTGCGCCAGCGCACCAAAGACACCTGGGGCTTGTGGCGCAAGCATGTGTTGCAAGCCGAGAGCAATGTGCAATTTGGCGAAGGCGGTGCCGGCACCTTCAGCGACGGCAAGCTCTACAGCCAGATCAAAGACCCGCGCCATTTGGGGCGCAAGGTGATGGCCGAGTTTGTGCGCTTTGGTGCACCGGAAGAGATTTTGTGGGCCGCACACCCGCACATTGGCACCTTTAAGCTGGTCAAGGTGGTGGAGAACCTGCGCGAGCACATTATCAGCCTGGGCGGCGAGATTCGCTTTGAGCAACGCGTGACCGACATCGAAACCGAACACGGCCCACAAGGCCAGCGCATTGTGGCGTTGCAGGTGCTCGACCTGGCCACAGGCCTGAGCCACGCCCTGCCCGCACGCCATGTGGTGCTGGCCTTGGGGCACAGCGCGCGCGACACCTTCACCATGCTGCACCGCCATGGCGTGGCCATGCAGGCCAAACCGTTTTCGCTGGGCTTTCGCATCGAGCACCCGCAAGGCGTGGTCGACCGCGCGCGCTGGGGCGCACACACAGGTCACCCCATGCTGGGCGCGGCCGATTACAAATTGGTGCACCACGCCCGCAATGGGCGCAGCGTCTACAGCTTTTGCATGTGCCCGGGCGGCACGGTGGTGGCGGCCACTTCCGAGCCGGGCCGGGTGGTCACCAACGGCATGAGCCAATACTCGCGCAACGAGCGCAATGCCAATGCCGGCTTGGTGGTGGGCATCGACCCGCGCGACCACCCCACCGACCCAGCTGTGTTTGAAGCCCTGCTTGGCCCGGTGCGCTTGGACACCGCCGACGCTACGGGCGGCTTTCACCCGCTGGGCGGGGTGGTGTTGCAGCGCCAATGGGAGAGCCGCGCTTACGAGCTGGGCGGTGGCGACTACAGTGCCCCCGGCCAATGTGTGGGCGACTTTGTGGCGGGCCGCGCCAGCACCGGTGTGGGCGGGGTGGAGCCGTCTTACCAACCGGGTGTGCGCTTTGGCAGCTTGGACAGCGCTTTGCCCAACTACGCCATCGACGCGCTGCGCGAAGCCATCCCGGCGATGGCGCGAAAGCTCAAAGGCTTTGACCAGTCCGACGCGGTGCTCACCGGCGTGGAAACCCGCACTTCATCACCCCTGCGCATTGAGCGCGACGCCGGCCACCAAAGCCCCAATGTGCGCGGCCTGTACCCGGCGGGTGAAGGGGCCGGTTTTGCGGGGGGCATTTTGTCGGCGGCGGTGGATGGCATCAAGGTGGGGGAGTCGGTGGCGCGGGGGGTGTTGCTTTGAACGCCCCTTCTTGATCTGCAATCTTGGAGGGCGTTGCTTTGAACCCCCCCTCACAAACCGCCATCTCGGGGTATGCAAGCCTCCTCCAGTCGCTGCGCTCCGGTGTCGTCGGCCCGCACACCCACTCGTGTCGGTTTCGGTGAGATGTTGGCTTGACAAATTGTGGGACGCTAAAGCCTTTGCCATTAGCGAGGTGTGCGGGCGTTTTCACATGTTGCGCGCTTACCTCTCTTTCGCAGCACCGATGATGGGTACGCCGCCCGACAACATCGGAGCACAGCGACTGGCGGAGGGCGGCGTGCCCGCCAGCGGGGCGGGCTCAGCCCAAAATGAATAATTACCCACGGTTGACCTTCAGTCAAATTGCATATACATTTTGGCAATGATCACGTGGGACGAACCAAAGCGGCGCGAGAACATCAAAAAGCACGGGCTTGACCTGGCTGATCTAGAGCCCGTTTTCGATCACCCCATGATCTCCGTGGAAGATGCTCGCCAAAGCTACGGCGAACTCCGGGTGCAGAGCCTGGGTATGTGGCAAGGGCGGGTCGTCTTTTTGGTGTGGACCCCGCGCGGCGACGAGACCGCGCACAGCATTTCCTGCCGCTATGCCGATAGAAAAGAAACAAATGCCTTCTTCAACGCGTTTTAGTCGCCAACAAATCGCTGCCGCCAAAGCGGCTGCACCAGCGAAAACTGTTGGCAAGGACGAGGTCGACTGGCGACAAGCCACGGTAACGCCCGGGGGAGGTGTGGCTGCCACACTGACCGGCTTGCGCAAGTCGCGTGGGCCGAACAAAAAACCGGCCAAGGAACAAGTGGCTATCCGTCTCGACCAAGAGCTGGTGTCTGCCCTGCGTGCCAGCGGGCCTGGATGGCAAACGCGTGTGAATTCAGTTCTGAAAAATTGGATGGCTAACCAACCCGTCGTGCGAGCGCCTTGAAGCCGTTATTTGTCCTGAACTCCCCCTCACAAACCGCCATCTCGGGGTATGCAGGCCTCCTCCAGTCGCTTCGCTCCAATGTCGTCGGCCCGCACACCCACTCGTGCCGGTTTCAATGGGCTATTGGGTAGCAGGTTGTTGGCGCGCAAAAGCATTGGCCATTCACCACCAAGAAGGCATGCACACAGTCGCGTGAACATATGCTGCTCGCAGCACCGATGGTGGGTGCGCCGCCCAACAACATCGGAGCACAGCGACTGGCGGAGGGCGGCGTGCCCGCCAGCGGGGCGGGCACAGCAGCGGTCAGATGAACCAACGAAGCGAAATCAAAAAGATGCCAAAAAGAATTGGAATCTGACCCCAATTACTGCTGCTGTTGCAGGTGCGCGATGCGCTCCTCC
>CAMDJU010000240.1 GCA_945900695.1 Bordetella parapertussis
GGTGCGCATTTACGAAGCCATGCGCCGCGCCAACCCCAGCGCCAGCGCCAGCAACTATTTGTTTTTGCCCGAAGAAAAAAACCGCGACCATGCGCTGGCGGTGCTGAATTTTTGGTTCAAGTGGGTGATGCGCGAAGCCGACATTGCGCTCACCGACACCCACGGCCAACCGCGCACCTTGTACTGCTTGCGCCACACCGGAATCACTTTTCGGTTGCTGTACGGCCAAGGCATCGACATGCTGACCTTGGCGCGCAACGCGCGCACCTCGGTGGACATGATTGAAAACTTTTACGCCTCGACCCTGAGCGGCGAGATGAACGTGGGCATGCTGCAAAGCCGCCGCGACACCACCCAGAAAAAAACCCCGGGTGTTGCCACCCGGGGCTGAATCCACCTTTTCAGAGGGTGGAGGAGACAAATGTTGGGGTTTTCAGGCCCGATGTGTGCATTGTCACACAAAGTTTGTTGCGTTGCAGCACGGGCGTGATCGTGGTGGACAATCTTTCGCCATGGCGGCGCAGTCCGCTCGCACATGGCCCACTTTTATAAGGAATACACATGGAATGCACCGTCACCTGGACCGGTCACGCGGGGGGCCAATCGGCCATGGGGTTTATCGCCGAGACCGGTAGCGGCCACATTTTGGCCATGGACGGCGCGCCCGACCCGGCCAAGCCCGAGCACAGTGGTCGCAACCTGGCGCCGCGCCCCATGGAAGCTGTGCTCGCCGGCACGGGCGGCTGCACCGCTTATGACGTGGTGCTCATCCTCAAGCGCGGCCGCCACGCGGTGGAGGGCTGCAGCGTCAAGCTCACCAGCGAGCGCGCCGACACCGAGCCCAAGGTGTTCACCCGCATCCACATGCACTTCACCGTCAAAGGCCGCAACCTGCCCGCCAGCGCGGTCGAGCGCGCCATCGCCATGAGCCACGACAAATACTGCTCGGCCAGCATCATGCTGGCCAAAACCGCGGCCATCACCACCAGTTTTGAGGTGATTGAAGTGGGAGCGGCTGCCAGCGCCTGAAGGCTGGGTCCAACAGCCCAGCGGCGTGTCGCTTGCGCGGGCGCCGTGGGTGGGGATGAAAACAAACAGCCGCATGGCGTCATCGGCGATGTAAATGTTGTTTAAACAATTGCAAAATAGATTTAAGATTGTTTAATGAAAAAATCATTCAGTCTCAGCCTGCTGCCCTTTGAGGCGGAGGACATCTTGTCCAGTTTGGCCCAGCGTGTGGTTTTGACGCGGCGCACCTTGGGTTTGACCCAGGCCGATTTGGCCGCCAAGGCAGGTGTGGGTTTGAGCACCATCGTGGCCATCGAAAAAGGCGCGCCCACGGTGCAGCTGGGCTTTTGGCTGAACGCTCTGTGGGCCTTGGATCTGTTGCAACCGTTCGCCCAATTGACCCAGTTGGGGCTGGGTGCACCAGGAACCGCGTTGCTCGAAGCGCAACTGCCCCAACGTGTGCGCAGTAGTCGCAAGCGGCAAACGCCATGAGCCAGCCTTCAAAGCCCGTGTGGGTGTGGTTGCCTGGTCTTGTGCAGCCCGTTGTGTGTGGTGAGTTCGCGCTCAACAACGGGGTGGGTGTTTTTAACTACACCGACGCCTACCGGGATTTGCCGCAGGCCTTGGCTTTGGATCCGCTGCATCTGCCATTGACCCGCTCACGACGCCCCTTCAAAGAAACGCGACAGCAGGGCTTGTTTGGGGTGTTTCGCGACGCCTCGCCCGAAGGTTTTGGGTTGGCCATGCTCGAGCGGTTACGCGGCCAGCCCTTGCCAGACCCGCTCGATCGCTTGGAGCATGCGGCGGGAGATGGTGCGGGGGCTATTGAGGTGTGTGATGACGTGGAAGCCAAGCTTCGCTTCAGTCCCCCACCCGCGACGGCCTTGTGGGACGCGTTGGCCCAATTGCCCACCCATTGCCCGAGCAGCCTGGCTCCCCAAACTGTTTGGGGAGCCACAGGCACCAGCTTGGGTGGAGAGCGACCCAAAATGACCGTCTTGCACCAAGGTCAGCAATGGATTGCCAAATTGCAAGAGCAAGGTGACCCGCCACACGCGCCTTTGCGCGAATATGCCGCCATGCGCGTGGCCCAGCAATTGGGCCTGAATGTGGCCGAAGTGGCGTTTCACCGCGTGGGCGAGCGTCAAGCTCTGCTGGTGCGTCGATTTGACCGCTGGGTGGACGACCAAGGCCACACACAGCGCCAGCTTTTTGCCAGCGCCCACACTGTTTTGCGCTTGGACACGCCCATGCGTGGTGAGCCTTCGCGCTCCTATGTGGCTTTGGCCAAAGACATGCAGCGCTTTTGCGCCAACCGGCATACCGATGCTGCCCCCATGCAGCGAGAGCTTTGGCGGCGCATGGTGTTCAACACCATCTGTGGCAATGGCGATGATCACCCCCGCAACCACGGGTTTGTTCATTCCAAAGGGCAATGGCAATTGGCCCCAGCTTTTGACATTGCGCCGCATCCAGCCTATGCCGGTGTGCAAGCCATGGCCATCACGCGCACCGGGTCGGCGATTGCCACGCGGGCCAACCTGCTTTCAGATGCCCATCGATTTGGCTGGGTCCAGGCCGAGGCTTTTGCATTCATCACCCAAGCCCGTGAGGCTTACTTGGACTTGTGGCCGCAAATCATCCAATCCCAGGGGGTGGATGCAAAGGCGTTGCCGGCCACTGACCCTGTGCGTTGGTTGCAGCCAGCGTGAAACTTTGAAAATTGAATTTCTGTGGGCCCGACATGTTTGGCCCGCAGCAGGCACCAGCGCCACCACCAAAGTGCCGAGTCAAAAAGTTTAAACGCGGTGTGCCACCGTGGTCATCACCTGACCACTCAGCGCCATCAAGCGCTTGAGGGGTTCGGGCAACTCAGCCGCACCCGCGCGCTGGGCCTCGCGGGCGTGTTGGGCTTCGTCGTGGGCCATGGCCTTGACCACCGCCAGCGAGGCGGTGTCGCCCGCCGGCAAGCGCGCCAGATGGCTGTGCAAATGCGCCTCCACTTGGCGCTCGGTTTCCACCACAAACCCCAGGCTGATGCGCTCGCCACCCACTTTGGCCGTGGCATAGGCCAAAGCAAAAGCGCCGGCGTACCACAGGGGGTTGAGCCAACTTTTGCGACCACCCAAGGCGTGGATGCGTGCCTCTGTCCAGGCCAGGTGATCGGTTTCTTCAGCGGCGGCGGCTTGCAAATGCGATTGCAAGCTCACTTGGCGTGTGGCCAAAGCTTGTGCGCTGTACAAAGCTTGCGCACACACCTCGCCCACATGGTTCACCCGCATCAAAGCGGCAGCTTCGCGGCGCTGTGCATCGTCTAGCGAAATGGCTGCACTGTCGGGGCTGGGTATGGGGCGGCGCGCATGCGGCGTGGCCCACAACGTGCGCAAAGCCTGATCGGCCGCGCCCAGCAAAGCGTCAAAAGGGCCGGGTTTGAAAAACGAAGCGGGGTGTGTCATGCGATGTATTGTCCAACACAAGCAAAACCCGCGATAAAAACAAAAGCGCCAAAAACGTTAACTAATGAAGTATTATTTTCATTTTCAAAACGTGATGAGACCTGAGGGCTACAAAACCTGTTGCAAGCCAGCAACGCATTGACCCTTTAAAGCCAGAAAGCCTTTGCCAGCGGATGCCCGCTCTGGTGCAATAGCGCCAACTTCTAGAAAAGAAGTTGGTTTCAGTTCGCTGGAGCCCCTTTGTTTAACCTTGGAGAATTCACTCATGAAAAAATCCCTAGTTGCTCTGGCTGCCCTGGCAGTTTCAGGCGCCGCAATGGCACAAGCCACTCTTTATGGTCGTACCGACATTGGTTATGGCGTCAAAGGCACCCAAATGGGCACCGGCGGCACCGGCGTCAAACAGCTTGGCATCATGGACGGCGGCAACGCTGGCTCACGCATTGGCTTTCGTGGCACGGAAGACCTCGGCGGCGGCATGAAAGCCCACTTCGTGACCGAGCAAGGTATCAGCCCCACCAACGGCGCACTGTTTGGCGTGCGCACAGCCACCGCTGGCATCCAGTACGACGGCTACGCCGCCGCTGCTGGCAATGACCCTGGCTCAGCCGGCGCTTACAGCCAAGGCACCAACCGCCAGACCTACCTGGGCCTGGAAGGCGGCTTTGGTACCCTTCGCGTGGGTTACCAGTACACCACCCTGTATGAAATCGCCACCCTGAGCGGCTTCACCAACACCTCCGAAGGCATGGCCGGCGGTAACGTCGCCCACCTGTGGGGCAACGCCGTTGCAGGCGGTACCCGTGCCAACATGATCAATTACATCAGCCCCAAATTGGCTGGCGCTTGGACGGTTGGCCTGCAAATGGGCTCTGCTGGTGGTCGTGAGAACACCGAATTTGTGGGCGTAACCAATACCGCCAACGGCCGCGCTTTGGACAAGCAAGC
>CAMDJU010000241.1 GCA_945900695.1 Bordetella parapertussis
GTGGTGCCCTTGGCCTGGGGCGAAAACGGCTTTCGCGAGTTGACCAATTCCAAGCGCGAAATCAACACCCCCGCCGACCTCAAGGGTTTGAAAATCCGTGTCGTGGGCTCGCCCCTGTTCATTGACATGTTCACCGCCATGGGTGCCAACCCCGTGCAAATGAGCTGGGCCGATGCGCAGCCGGCTTTGTCATCGGGCGCGATTGACGGGCAAGAAAACCCCGTTTCCATCTTCACCGCGGCCAAGCTGCACACCGTGGGCCAGAAAAACGTGACCATGTGGGGCTACATGATCGACCCGCTGGTGTTTGTGGCCAACAAAGAAATTTGGAACAGCTGGACCGCACAAGACCGCGACATCGTGCGCCAAGCCGCCGTGGATGCGGGCAAGCAAGAAATTGCCTTGGCCCGTGCCGGTTTGGTCGAAGCCGGTCGCCCCTTGCTGAAAGACATCGAAGCCCTGGGCGTGAAGGTGGTGGTGCCCACCGCTTCACAGCGCGAGCAGTTTGTCACGGCCACCCGCGCGGTTTACGCCAAGTGGAAGCCCCAGATTGGCGTCAACTTGGTGACCAAAGCTGAGAAAACCTTGGCCGGTGTGAAATAAAGCGGGTCCCGCTCGCCGCAAGGTGGTTCCAAACCACGCAAAAGGCTCCCCTTGGGGAGCCTTTTTTTTGGGTGCTGGCGAGTGGCAGCACGGTGGTTCATGGCGTGCTGGCCGCAGCTGAGCCGCTGAACTTCAAGGGCCACAAGGCCTTCGCCATCGGGCCCACACCCGCTGGCGTGCAGCCGCCATCAGGCCAGTTTTTTGACCAGCACCACGCTTTTGCGGTCCCAGTTGTATTTGCGTTTGCGCGCTTCGGGCAGCGAGTCGATATCGGCTTGCACAAAGCCGCGTTTTAAAAACCAGTGCATGGTGCGGGTGGTCAACACAAAAATCTGTTGAATGCCCTGGGCACGGCAGCGTTGCTCAATGCGCTTGAGCACTTTTTCCCCATCGCCTTGGCCTTGTGAGGCAGGCGAGACGGTGAGGGCGGCCAATTCGGCGCAATGCGCCTCTGGATAGAGGTACATGGCGGCGCAGGCGAAGATGACGCCGTCGTGTTCGATGACGGTGTACTGGCCGATGTCGCGTTCGATCTCGTTGCGGTCGCGCTTGACCAAGGTGCCGTCGCGTTCAAAGGGCTCGATCAATTGCAAGATGCCGCCCACGTCTTCATGGGTGGCTTCGCGCAGGCTTTCTAACTTTTCATCCACCACCATGGTGCCAATGCCGTCGTGCACATACACCTCGAGCAATAAAGCCCCGTCCACTGCGAACGGCAGGATGTGGCTGCGCTCGACGCCCTGCTTGCAAGCGGTGACGCAGTGCTGCAGGTAAAAGGGGATGTCGGTGGGCAGTTGGGCTGCGGGCAGTTGGGCCAGCAAGGCCTCGGCCGCCGCCAGGGGCAGCTCGGTGTCAATCGGGTTGTCCTCGCCCGCAGGCTCTTGTGGCCGCACGCGGATGCCGGGGGTTTCGGTCACAAAAATCAGTTTGTCGGCTTGCAAGGCACAAGCCACCGAGGTGGCGACTTCTTCCATGGTGAGGTTGAAGGCCTCGCCCGTGGGTGAAAAACCAAAGGGGGAGAGCAACACCACCGCCCCCGCATGCAGGGTTTGGGTGATGCCTTGCACGTCCACTTTGCGCACCACGCCCGAATGTTGAAAATCCACCCCGTCGACCACGCCCACAGGCCTGGCGGTGATGAAGTTGCCCGACATCACCCGCACCGTGGCGCCGGCCATGGGGGTGTTGGGCAGGCCTTGGCTGAAGGCCGCTTCAATTTCATAGCGCAGTTGACCGGCGGCCTCTTGGGCACAGTCCAACGCCACACTGTCGGTGATGCGCAAGCCGCTCACATACTGGGGCGTGTGCCCTTTGGCCAAGAGTTGTTCATTGACCTGGGGCCTAAAGCCGTGCACCAACACCACCTTGACGCCCATGCTTTGGATCAGGGCCAGGTCTTGCACCAGGTTGGGCAATTTGCCCGCCGCAATGGCCTCACCCGCAATGCCCACCACAAAGGTTTTCCCCCGGTGCATGTGGATGTAGGGCGCCACCGATCGAAACCAGGGCACAAAGGTGAAGTTGAAAACGGTCGACATGGGGTTGGGGAACGTTCGCTCAGCGGATAATTAATGATTGTCACCCAGAACCTCCCCCCGCTTTGGCGCGCGCTTTGAAGATTGAATTTCCCCCCGAACTGCCCGTTTCCTTGCGCCGCGAGGACATCATGGCCGCCATCGCCCAGCACCCCGTGGTCATCATTTGCGGCGAGACGGGGTCGGGCAAAACCACCCAATTGCCCAAAATGGCGATGGCCCTGGGCCGGGGCGCGTGCCACACACCCGCCGGCCAAAAACCGCGCTTGATTGGCCACACCCAACCTCGGCGCATCGCCGCCACCACCGTGGCCAAGCGCATTGCCGATGAACTGCAAACCCCCTTGGGCGAGGTGGTGGGTTACAAAATCCGTTTTCAAGACCGCTTGAGCCCCGGCGCATCGGTCAAGCTGATGACCGATGGCATTTTGCTGGCCGAGACGCAAACCGACCCCTTGCTGCTGGCCTACGACACATTGATCATTGACGAGGCGCACGAGCGCAGCCTGAACATCGATTTTTTATTGGGCTATTTGCGGCAAATTTTGCCGCGCCGCCCCGATTTGAAAATCATCGTCACCTCGGCCACCATCGACGCCGACCGTTTTGCCAAGCACTTTGCCTCCGTCCATGGTCCAGCCCCGGTGATCACGGTGTCGGGGCGCACCTACCCGGTGGAACTGCGCTACCGGCCGTTTGAAGAAAGCCGCGAGTACGGCTTGAACGAGGCGATTGCCGATGCGTTGGACGAGTTGTGGCGTGACCCACGTGGCCAAGGCGATGTGTTGGTGTTTTTGCCTGGGGAGCGTGAAATCCGCGATGCGGCCGACCACTTGCGGGGGCATTTGACGCGCCAACCGGCCTTGCGCGGCAGCGAGGTGCTGCCCTTGTATTCGCGCTTGTCCCAGGCCGATCAAGAAAGGGTGTTTGCGCCCCACTACGAACGCCGGGTGGTGCTGGCCACCAATGTGGCCGAAACATCGCTGACGGTGCCGGGCATCCGATGTGTGATCGATGTGGGCAACGCGCGCATCAAACGCTACAGCTTTCGCAGCAAGGTCGAACAACTCTTGATCGAGCCCATCAGCCAAGCCGCGGCCAACCAGCGCAGCGGCCGCTGTGGCCGGGTGGCCGAAGGGTTGTGCATTCGGCTGTATGACGAAAAAGATTTCGCGGGCCGACCGGCCTTCACCGAGCCAGAAATTCTGCGCAGCTCTTTGGCCGGGGTGATTTTGCGCATGAAGTCGCTGCACTTGGGCGAGGTGGCTGACTTTCCGTTTCTAGAGGCCCCCCGGCCCAAAGCCATTGCCGATGGCTACCAATTGCTCTCAGAGTTGGCAGCCGTGGACGAGCAAAACCAGCTCACCGAATTGGGTCGTGCCCTGGCCCGTTTGCCGCTGGACCCGCGGGTGGGGCGCATGGTGCTGGAGGCGCGCCAGCGCCAATCCTTGAGCGAGGTGCTGATCATCGCGTCTGCCATGGGCATCCAGGATGTGCGCGAGCGTCCGCCCGAGGCACGCGCCGCCGCCGACCAAGCCCATGCCCGCTTCGACGACGACAAGAGCGAATTTGTCAGTTACCTGCGATTGTGGGATTGGATCGAGTCGCACCGGGTGGGCGAAGACAAATTGAGCCAACGCAAGTTGGAGAACTTGCTCAAACAAAGCTTCATCCATGTGCGGCGCTGGCGCGAGTGGCGCGATGTGCATGCGCAACTGGTATCGGTGGTCACCGAGCAACGCTGGACGCGCAACGCCACACCCGCCAGCCATGAGCAGTTGCACCTGTCCTTGCTGTCGGGTTTGCTCGGCAACATCGGCTTCAAGCCCGATGACGATGAGGCCTACTTGGGGGCCAGGGGCATCCGCTTTTACCCCCACCCGGGCAACCGGCTGAAGAAGAAACCGGGCCGCTGGGTGGTGTGTGCCGAGTTGGTGGAGACATCGCGCTTGTTTGGCCGTGGTGTGGCGCAACTGGACCCCACTTGGCTGGAGCAAGTGTCCGAGCATTTGTTGCGCCGCCAAATGCTCGACCCCCATTGGGACAAACGCAGTGGGGACGTGCTGGCCATGGAGCGAGCCACCCTGTATGGCTTGGTGGTGTACAGCGGTCGGCGCAAGCTCTATGCGCGGGTCGATGAGGCGGGGGCGCGGCAAATCTTCATTCGCGAAGCCTTGGTCGATGGCCAACTCGATGGCGATTGGCCTTTTTTGCGCGCCAACCAACGGCTGCTGGCCCAGGTCGAGGCCTTGGAGCACAAGTCGCGACG
>CAMDJU010000242.1 GCA_945900695.1 Bordetella parapertussis
ACCACCGCAAGCTTGCCGCTGAGCCACTACCAAATCATTCGCCGCAATGGCGCTGTGGTTCCCTTTGAGCCCACGAAGATCGCCGTGGCGTTGATGAAAGCCTTTTTGGCGGTGCATGGCACCCAAGGTGCCGCATCGGCCAGCGTGCGCGAAACCGTCGACGGCTTGACCCAAGCGGTGGTGCGCGCACTGATGCGCTCGCGACCGGGCGGCGGCACCTTTCACATCGAAGACGTTCAAGACCAAGTCGAGCTGGGCTTGATGCGCAGCGGCCACCACGAAGTTGCACGCGCTTACGTGCTCTACCGCGAGCGCCGCTCCAGCGAGCGCGCTGCGCAGCAAGAGAAAGCCGCCCCAGGCGCACCATCTTTGCATGTGACAGACAACGGCCAACGCGTGGCCTTGGACCTGCAACGGATGCAACAAATCATTGCTGCGGCTTGCCAAGGTTTGGGGCAAGACGTCAAGCCCGAGCCGATCGTGGCCGAGACAATGCGCAACCTGTATGACGGCGTCCCCATCGAAGAGGTCTATAAAGCCGCCATCTTGGCCGCGCGCACCTTGATTGAAAAAGACCCCGACTACACCTATGCCACGGCCCGCTTGTTGATGCACACCATCGCCAAAGAGGTTTTTGGCGCCGAGGTCACCCAAGCGGAAATGGGGCAACACTATCAAGAATGCTTCCCCGCCCTGATCAAAAAAGGCGTCGACAACGACTTGCTGGACCCGCGCATGGGGCAATTTGACTTGCCTCGCTTGGCCGCGGCCCTGAAGGCTGAGCGTGATCTGCAGTTTGACTACCTCGGCCTGCAAACCCTTTATGACCGTTATTTCTTGCACGTGCGCAAAACCCGCATCGAGCTGCCACAGTCCTTTTTCATGCGGGTGGCCATGGGCCTGTCTCTCAACGAGATTGACCGCGAAGCGCGCGCCATCGAGTTTTACGAAGTGCTGTCGTCGTTTGACTTCATGTCCAGCACGCCCACCTTGTTCAACAGCGGCACCTTGCGCTCACAGCTGTCAAGCTGCTACCTGACCACCGTGCCCGACGATTTGGACGGCATTTACGAATCCATCAAAGAAAACGCCTTGTTGTCTAAGTTTGCCGGCGGCCTGGGCAACGACTGGACCCGTGTGCGCGCCTTGGGCTCGCACATCAAAGGCACCAACGGTGAGTCGCAAGGCGTGGTTCCTTTCCTCAAAGTGGTCAACGACACGGCAGTGGCCGTTAACCAAGGTGGCAAGCGCAAGGGCGCCGTGTGCACCTATTTGGAAACCTGGCACCTTGACATTGAAGAGTTCTTGGAGCTGCGCAAAAACACCGGTGACGATCGCCGCCGCACCCACGACATGAACACCGCCAACTGGATTCCCGATTTATTCATGCGCCGGGTGATGGAAAAAGGCGACTGGACACTTTTCTCCCCCTCCGATGTGCCTGACCTGCATGACTTGTTTGGTGCCGCTTTTGAAAAGGCCTACGTGGCCTATGAAGCACGTGCCGAGCGTGGTGACATCAAACCCAGCCGCAAAGTGCCTGCCGCCGATCTATGGCGCAAGATGCTCACCATGCTGTTTGAGACCGGTCACCCTTGGATCACCTTCAAAGATGCCTGCAATGTGCGCTCACCCCAGCAGCACGCGGGCGTGGTGCATTCATCCAACTTGTGCACCGAGATCACCCTCAACACCAGCGACACCGAAACCGCGGTGTGCAATTTGGGTTCGATCAACCTGCTGCAACACCTCAGCAACGGTCAAGTCGACCACGACAAACTCAAGCGCACCATTGGCACCGCCATGCGCATGCTCGACAACGTGATCGACATCAACTATTACGCCGTGAAAAAGGCGCGCGACTCGAACCTGCGCCACCGCCCGGTGGGCTTGGGCGTCATGTCGTTTCAAGACAGCCTGTACGCTTTGCGCATTCCCTACGGCTCGCAAGCCGCGGTGGAATTTGCCGATACCTCCATGGAAGCCATTTGCTATTACGCCTATTGGGCATCCACCGAATTGGCCCGTGAGCGTGGCAAATACTCCAGTTTCAAAGGCTCGTTGTGGGACCAGGGCATATTGCCACCCGATACCCTGGACATGCTGGCCAAAGAGCGTGGCGGCTATGTGGAAGTGGACCGCTCCGCCACCCTCGACTGGGATGCCTTGCGCCGCAAAATTGCCAGCGATGGGATGCGCAACTCCAATTGCGTGGCCATTGCTCCCACCGCCACCATCTCCAACATCATTGGCGTTGACGCTTCCATCGAACCCAGTTTTGGCAACTTGTCGGTCAAGTCCAACCTCTCGGGCGAGTTCACCGTGATCAATGCCTACCTGGTGCGTGACCTCAAGCGCTTGGGCCTGTGGGACGACGTGATGGTGATGGACCTCAAACACTTTGATGGTTCGCTGCGCCCCATCGACCGAGTGCCCCAAGACATCAAAGCCCAGTACGCGACCGCTTTTGAGATCGAACCCCAATGGTTGGTTGAAGCCGCAGCGCGGCGTCAGAAGTGGATTGATCAAGCCCAGTCGCTCAACATCTACATGGCCGGCGCATCGGGCAAGAAACTTGACGAGACCTACAAACTGGCTTGGTTGCGTGGCCTGAAAACCACTTACTATTTGCGCACATCCAGTGCCACCCAAGCTGAAAAGTCCACGGTGCAATCGGGCAGCCACAACGCCGTGTCCTCCTCTCAAGGCACCAGCTTGAACGCGATGGAAGCGGCGGCCGCTGCAGCGCGCGCTCAAATGAGCGACGTGCCCGCCACGGACATCAAGTTTTGTGGGGTCGATGACCCCACCTGCGAAGCTTGTCAGTGATTTTTTACGGATTGCATCGCAGCCCTACAGCGCACTTCGATGCAATTGAGCAACACCTTTCACAAACGAAGTGAACGAGTGCTTCCCTTTTTTAGCAACTGAACGCATAATTCATTGAATGGAAATCCTCCTATGTTGACCTGGGACGAAGAAGTCAAACCCTCAGCGCCATCGCCTCTTGCCAGCGGCCTCTCAGCCCGCTCGATGGACATCCCACCCCTGAATCATTCTGGTTTGAGCAGCCCACAGGTTGTTCCAACCCACTTGCATGATGGTGCACCAATCCCGGTTGCTGCTGCAGCCCCTAAAGTGAGTGCACCGGCTCGGCGAGTGGTCGCAGCAGACAAGCGCATCATCAACGGCCAGACCGATGTGAACCAGTTGGTGCCCTTCAAATACAAATGGGCCTGGGAAAAATACCTCGCCACCTGCGCCAACCACTGGATGCCCCAAGAGGTCAACATGACCCGTGACATCGCTTTGTGGAAAGACCCCAACGGTCTGACCGAAGACGAGCGTCGCATTGTCAAACGCAACCTCGGCTTTTTTGTCACCGCCGACTCGCTGGCCGCCAACAACATTGTGTTGGGCACCTACCGCCACGTCACGGCCCCAGAATGCCGACAGTTTTTGCTCAGGCAAGCCTTTGAAGAAGCCATTCACACCCATGCATACCAGTACATTGTGGAATCCTTGGGTTTGGATGAAAGTGAAATCTTCAATGCCTACAACGAAGTCCAATCCATCCGCGACAAAGACCAGTTTCTGATCCCCTTCATTGAAGCGATCATGGATCCCAACTTCCATACAGGCACGCCAGAGACCGATCAAACCCTGCTCAAAAGCTTGATCGTGTTCGCTTGTCTGATGGAGGGTTTGTTCTTCTATGTGGGCTTCACCCAAATTTTGGCCCTGGGGCGTCAAAATAAAATGACCGGTGCGGCCGAGCAGTACCAATACATTCTGCGCGACGAGTCCATGCATTGCAACTTTGGCATTGACTTGATCAACCAACTCAAGCTCGAAAATCCACACCTCTGGACCAATGAGTTCAAGGAAGAGATCAAAGCCTTGTTCCACAAGGCCGTTGAATTGGAATATCGCTACGCCGAAGACACCATGCCACGTGGCGTGCTGGGCATGAATGCGTCCATGTTCAAAGGGTATTTGCGCTATATCGCCAATCGCCGGGCCACCCAAATTGGCCTCGAACCCTTGTTCCCGCACGAGGAAAACCCATTTCCCTGGATGAGCGAGATGATCGACCTCAAAAAAGAACGTAACTTCTTTGAGACGCGCGTCATTGAATACCAATCGGGTGGCGCCCTGTCTTGGGACTGAGCCACTTGCCGCAACACATGTACCCCATTTGCAAATCACTCTGCTCACTAAACCCGCTGGGTTGCATAGGATTTGCGTTTCGAGTTCATGGCGCTGGACCCGGGTCCAACGCCATGGATCGCTTGGTGTGCCCCCAAAGGCGCACAAAGTGTTTTCCACCCAACGATCTGTTCACTTGATCTAGGAGAACTATATGGCAACTGCAAAAAAATCGGCCAC
>CAMDJU010000243.1 GCA_945900695.1 Bordetella parapertussis
CGTTGATGGGCAGGTTATCGCCGTGGGCGACGGGGTTGGTGAAAGCGTGTTCAAACGCCTGGTTGAATACCGATCGGTTGGTGCAAACCCCGGCGGTGCAGCTGGATCGGTCGTTGGGCCACACACCCAACAGACCGGCATTGCTGCCCGTCAGCCCAGCGGTGTCGGTTTGCCGAGCCAGGGCTTTTCTCAGTTTGGAGATGGTTTGGTTGCTTTCGCGAATTTGGCTGTTGACAGAGTTGGACAACAAGACCTGGCGCGCACCCACCAAGCCGGCCACGATGACCACCGCCACAATGGACAAGGCCACTGACAATTCGATCAAGCTGTAACCTTTTTGTTTTTGTTTGGACAATTTCGGGTTGAGTTTCATGGTTTTCCTCCTGAAGCTGATTCATTTATTAGGCAATATTGCCTACATGAAATGTACACCTAAGAATTTACTTTAAGTGTGTAAGTAATGTTAATTGTTGATTTATTGCAAAAAATTACTTATTAATGGGTACTTAAGCGATATTTTTATCTATTTAACGGCCAATTCTTGGGCGTGAAAAGGCCATGGGCGTGCCAAAGCACTGGGGGCCGTGCCGGCCAAGGGCGTGGTGTGGGGAAAAGGCCGCCCCCACTGGCCGGGGGGCGGTGAGGGCGACGAGGAGGCTGGGGGCGCTGGGGGGGGCTGGGGGGCTGGGGGCGGCTTAGATGCGCGCGCCAGAATTGGGGTCGTTGGGGTCGTCGTCCACAACGCCATCTTTGGCGATGGGCTTGATCAGGTCTTCGCGCTCAATGCCCAGCCACATGGCAATGGCGGCGGCGACAAACACCGACGAGTAAATGCCAAAGCAAATGCCAATGGTCAGCGCCATTGCAAAGTAATGCAGGGTGGGGCCGCCAAAAAACAACATGGCCAGCACCATGAGCTGGGTGCTGCCGTGGGTGATGATGGTGCGGCTGATGGTGGCGGTGATGGCGTTGTCGATGATCTCGCGGGTGTTCATCTTGCGGTAGCGGCGAAAGTTCTCGCGGATGCGGTCAAAGATCACCACCGACTCGTTGACCGAATAGCCCAGCACCGCCAGCACAGCGGCCAGCACCGGGAGCGAAAACTCCCACTGAAAGTAGGCGAAAAAGCCCAAGATGATGATCACGTCGTGCAAGTTGGCAATGATGGCCGCGACGGCGAACTTCCATTCAAAGCGAAAGGCCAAATACAACATGATGCCCAGCACCACAAAGCCCAGCGCCTTCAAGCCATCCACCGCCAACTCGTCGCCCACCTGGGGCCCGACAAACTCGGTGCGGCGCAACTCGACGCTGGGGTCAGCGGCCTTGAGGGCGCCCAGCACTTGCTCACTTTGCTGGGCCGAGGTTTGGCCTTTGAGGGCCGGCATGCGGATGAGCACGTCGCGGGTGGAACCAAAGTTTTGCACCTGCACATCGGTCAAGCCCAGCTTGCCAATGGTGTCGCGCACTTGGTTCACGTCCACGGGCTGGCTGTAAGCCACCTCCATCAAAGTGCCGCCGGTGAACTCCACCGACAAATGCAGGCCCCGGCTGAACAAGAAAAACACCGCCGCCACAAAGGTGATGAAGGACACCAGGTTGAACGCCAGCGCGTTCTTCATGAACGGGATGTCTTTTTGGATTTTGAAAAATTCCATGGCCGGATGTCCTGATGTAGATGGGGGGTGGGGTCAGTCGCGCGTGGCCACAGCCTTGCCGCTGTCAGGGCGCCAAATGGTGCCAATCGAGACGGTTTGCAATTTTTTCTGCCGCCCGTACCACAGGTTGACCAGGCCGCGCGAGAAGAACACGGCCGAGAACATGCTGGTCAAAATGCCCAAGCAATGCACCACCGCAAAGCCGCGCACCGGCCCAGAGCCAAAGGCGAGCAAGGCCAAACCGGCGATCAAGGTGGTGACGTTGGAATCCAAGATGGTGGCCCAGGCGCGGTCGTAGCCCGCATGGATGGCCGCTTGTGGCGACACGCCGTTGCGCAGCTCTTCGCGCACACGTTCATTGATGAGCACGTTGGCGTCAATGGCCATGCCCAGCACCAAGGCCATGGCCGCCATGCCCGGCAAGGTGAGCGTGGCTTGCAGCATCGACAGCATGGCCACCAACAGCAACAAATTGACCGCCAAGGCGACGCTGGAGATGATGCCAAACAACATGTAGTAAACGCACATGAACAGCGCCACCGCCGCAAAGCCCCAGCGCACGCTGTCAAAGCCTTTGGCAATATTTTCAGCCCCAAGGCTCGGGCCAATGGTGCGCTCTTCGATGATCTCCATCGGGGCAGCCAGCGAGCCCGCACGCAGCAGCAAGGCCAAGTCGGCGGCCTCGGACACGCTCATCGAGCCTGAAATTTGAAACCGGTTGCCCAGCTCGCCTTGGATGACCGGCGCGGTGAGCACCTCGCCACGGCCTTTTTCAAACAACAAGATGGCCATGCGCTTTTTCAGGTTTTCGCGGCTGGTTTCGCGCATGATGCGCCCGCCCTTGGCGTCCACCGTCAGGTCGACCTTGGGTTGCTGGGTTTGTGAGTCAAAACCTGGCTGGGCGTCGGTCAGGCTGTCGCCGCTCAAGATGACTTGTTTTTTGACAATCACCACTTGGCCGTTGCGCTCGCGAAATTTCTCCATGCCATAGGGCACGGCCGCGCCGCCCATCGCTGCCGCCGTGCCCTCGGGGCTGTCGTCGACCAGGCGCATCTCCAGCGTCGCGGTGCGGCCCAAAATGTCTTTGGCCTTGGCGGTGTCTTGCACGCCCGGCAGCTGCACCACGATGCGGTCCAGCCCTTGCTGCTGGATCACCGGCTCGGCCACGCCCAGCTCGTTGATGCGGTTGTGCAAGGTGGTGATGTTTTGCTTCAAGGCTTGGTCTTGCACGCGCCGCGCCGCCTCGGGCTTTAAGCTGGCGCTCAACTTGAACTCGCCCGCGTCGGGCGCGTCGGTGAAGGTCACGTCGGCAAATTGGTCTTTGATCAGGTTGCGCGCGGCCTCCAAGGTGGCGGCGTCGCGCAAGCGCAACTCAATGGTGTCGCCGTTGCGGGAAATGCCGCTGTGGCGAATGTTTTTCTCGCGCAGCACCGAACGCAGGTCGCCTGCGGTGGCATCGATTTTTTTGTTCAACGCGGCCGCCATGTCCACTTGCAACATGAAGTGCACGCCGCCGCGCAAGTCCAGACCCAGGTACATGGGGACGGCATTCATCGCGGTCAGCCACTGCGGTGAGCGCGAGATCAGGTTCAGCGCCACCACATACGGGGCTTGCTCAGGATCGGGCACCAGGGCTTTTTGGATCGCGTCTTTGGCCTTGAGCTGGGTGTCGGTGTCGGCCAAGCGGACCTTGAGTGAGTTGCCCTCCAGGCTCAAACCGGTGGGCTCGATGCTGGCGTCTTTGAGCGCCTGGGCCACCTTGGTTTGCAAGGCCGCATCCACTTTGTAAATGGCCTTGGCCGCAGACACCTGGACAGCCGGGGCTTCACCAAAAAAGTTGGGCAGGGTATAGAGCCCACCGATCAACAAAGCGACCACAATGATCGCGTACTTCCACAGCGGGTAACGGTTCATGATCGCCTCAGGCGTGGGGCCGAGGGGTGCGCATGGCCCCCACCGCCCCTTGGGTGATAAAGGGGTTTATTTGACGGTGCCTTTGGGCAGCACTTGCACCACAGCCGAGCGCTGCAAATTCACCTCGACACCGCTGGTCAACTCCAGGCCCAAGGTGGTGTCGCCGATGCGGGAAATTTTGCCCAGCAAGCCACCCACGGTGGCCACCTCATCGCCCTTGGCCAAAGCGTCGATCATGGCCTTGTGCTCTTTTTGGCGCTTCATTTGGGGGCGAATCATGACGAAATACAGCACCACAAACATCAGAAGCAAGGGCAACATGCTCATCAAAGACGAACCAATGTCGCTGCCACCAGCGGCGGCGGGTGCGGTTTGGGCAAATGCAGAAGAAATAAACACAGGCGACTCCTCGGTTGGGGGGTGCTGCGCAAAACACGCCGCTCTGGGCGGTGACGGCGGACATGCCCCCCTGAGGTGGCTTGGCCTGGCGCAGGCAAACGCGGATTGTATGCGTGCATGGCAGCGGTAGAAATTGGGCACCAAGACCCCACAAAGGGTCGGTTTATAAGCCCTTGGCCCGGCACACTGCGGCCTCAGGCCCATCGTTGCTGACGCTGCCCTTTGTTGAGTGGCTTAAAGGCAAAAGCCACCCCAGGGGTGGCTTTTTGTCCGCACCAGGCGTGTCATTGGGCTGGGCCTAAAACCCGTAATTGACCCCCAAGCTCAGGGCCGAGATGCCAAAGGTGTCGCTCATTTTGTAAAAAGTGTAGTCAGC
>CAMDJU010000244.1 GCA_945900695.1 Bordetella parapertussis
ATGTCGGGTGTGGGCAGTGAAATCAGCACCGTGTCAACCGCATCTCCCACGGCTTGAACAGACGCAACCACCTGGGCACCTTTTTGTGCCAAGGCCTGCGCCACCGTAGCATTGACGTCAAAAACCGTGAGGCTGTAGCCATCCTTCAATAAGCGCTCGGCCATCGGCGTCCCCATGGCGCCCAACCCTATGAAACCCACATGCTTGCTCATCATTCTTCTCCTTAAATTTAGCCTTTTTTTAGCCTTGTGTTTGACCCACAAACCTCGCGTGATCAATCGACTGCAGATATTAACGGCATGTAGAAGGATGCAGGGCGCCGCAGAAAAAAATGCACGCCGATACGCATCAAGCCTAGAAATGAAAACCAAAACAGCGCGGGTAATCCCTAGGAAAACCCATGCCCTTCCCCGCTTAGCACCTTCAAGACAGACAAACACCTGCTCACTGAATATACTTCTTTGAATATGCCTTACGGACTTGTTGTGTCACCCAAATCACTCCCGCCTGCTGCACCGAGCAGTCGCACCATCCCAGCCTTGATCGCAGAGATGGCGATGCGCTTTCCCGACCGCGAGGCATTGATCGGCGGCCATGAGCGGCTGAGCTTTGCCCAATTGGCAACTGCGGTCGATGCCATGGCGGCGAGTTTGTTGAGGCACGGCATCGGCAAAGGCGACAAGGTGGCCATCCTCATGGGCAACCGCATTGAGTGGATCGTTGCCGACTTTGCCATCTGCTCGATTGGTGCCATCATGGTCGGCGTGAACACTTGGGTCACGGCCAGAGAACTGGCCTATGTGCTCAGCCACAGCGAAGCATGTTTGCTCATCACCACAGGCCGATTTCTCAAACAAGACTATCGCCAGATGCTCGCCCACATCCGAAGCACCGGCGAACCCTTGCCGGCTTTAAAAGGTCTGCTGATCGTGGCCCAAGCTGCTGGTGACGATGAGTGGGCATGGAAAGACTGGATGCAAGCACCCAGCACCAGTGAATTGGCTGTTTTGGCCCAAGCCAAAACAGATGTGGCACCCAGCGATGATGCATACATTTTGTACACATCAGGGTCCACGGCCAACCCCAAGGGTGTGGTGTTGCAACACTACGCATTGATTGAAAACATGTGGCAAATTGGTCAGCGCCAACATGTCACAGAGCAAGACAAGCTGTGGTTGGCTGTCTCATTGTTTTGGGGCTTGGGCTGTGAGAACGCGCTGTTCAATTTGTTCACCCATGGTGGCTGCATCGTTTTGCAAGAGCACTTCGACCCGGTTCAAGCCTTTGAGTTGATTGAAACAGAACGCTGCACCTTGTTTTACGGCACGCCCAACATGGCCGAGGCCTTGCTCAATCACCCAGCGTTTCAACCTGCTCGATTCAAATCTTTGCGCGGGGGTGCAACCATTGGCACCCCCTTGCAAATTCAACGCTTGGTGGATGTCGGTTTGCATGACATTTGCAATATTTACGGCCTGACAGAAACCTATGGCAATTGCTCAGTCACCGATGCCCATGACCCCCTGCCCCTGCGCTTGAACAGCGTGGGGCAACCGCTCAAAGGCGTGCTGGCGCGCATCGTCGACCCTGCCACCGAATTAGACTGCCCGGTGGGTGAGGTCGGGGAAATTCGGGTCAAAGGGTATGTGATGCGCGAATACCTGAAAGACCCCGAGCGCACCCGTGAAGCTTTTGATGCGCAGGGCTTCTTTAAAACAGGCGACCTGGGCTTGGTCAACGAAACAGGGCATATTTTCTTCAAAGGTCGGCTCAAAGAGATGATCAAGTCAGGTGGGATGAACGTGTCACCTGTGGAAGTGGAGGAAACGTTGATGCGACGACCCGAGGTTCTGGCGGCTTACTGCGTGCCCTTAAAAACCGACGACTTTGACGAGGTTTTTGGCGCAGTCTTGGTCCCCAGGGGAGAAATGCAAATCGACTTGGATGTCATTCGAACCCACTGCCAAAGCGAACTGTCTCGCTACAAACGACCCCAATCTTTTTTAGTTGTCCATGAAAAAGACCTGCCCTTGACCAACACCGGCAAAGTCAAAAAAAACGAAATGCAGGCCTTGTTTGCCCGCGAAAAAGTGACCCAATCCATTCAATAGAGGAAATGCCATGAGCCAATATCCAGATTATGAAATTTATGCCATCAAATATGCCCACCACATGCGCCAGTCCCCCGATAATTTTTTGGGGGGTGACAGCCACGATGTGCCCATGCCGCTGGACTATTTCGTCTGGGTGATTCGCAACCAAAAAAAGGTTTGGGTGGTGGATACCGGTTTTTCCAAAGAGATGGCCCAACAGCGCGGGCGAGACTTTCTGCGTTGCCCATCCGAAGGTTTAAAGATGCTCAACATGGACCCGGATGCTGTGGAGGACGTGATCATCACCCACATGCACTATGACCATGCGGGCAACAACCACTTGTTTCAACGCGCACGCTACCACCTTCAAGACAAAGAAATGATCTATGCCACCGGTCGGTGCATGTGCCACAAAGTGATGCGTTTTCCGTTCGATGTGCAAGATGTCACCGCCATGGTTCAGCGGGTCTACGAAGACCGGACCTGCTTTCACGATGGCGACGAAGAAATCGCTCCAGGCCTGAGCCTGCACCATGTGGGTGGTCACACCATGGGCCTGCAAGTGGTTCGGGTGCATACCCAACGGGGTTGGGTGGTATTGGCCTCCGACGCGAGCCACTTCTACGCCAATATGGAACAAGAGCGTCCTTTTCCATTGGTCTACAACGTGGGCGACATGATGCAAGGCTATCAGCGGGCCTACGCACTGGCCAGTTCTGCCGATCACGTGATCCCGGGCCACGACCCCCTGGTCCTGCACCGCTATCCCAGCCCCAACGATGCCCTCAAAGGCATTGTGGCCCGGCTCGATGTCGCACCGATTCACACATAATCCTCCCTGCTGATTTTCATCTCTTAAGGAAGCTACACATGGCCGCATTTCCAGACGAGGCTTGGTTCATAGACTACCAGGCCAGGGTCAACCAGGACAAAGAACTGTCCGTCATCGGGACTTGGTTCTCCACCCGTTTCTCCATCACCATTGATCAGGCCCGGCGGGTGTTGGTTGTTGACAAGGGGCAAATCACCCAAGTGATCATGGCACCCAAATTCGACAGTCGACCCGCGTTTGGCTTTCAAGCGCCAATGTCCATTTGGGGTAAATTTTTAACCCCCAATCCACCACCGCTTTACAACGACTTTTTTGCCATGCTCATGCGAGTGCCTGACTTTGTCCTTGAAGGCGATGGCCTGGTGGCCATGCAAAATGCCCGCGCCTTGCAGCGCTTGATGAATTTGATGAGAAAGGAAGCCGCATGAGCCGCATCGAACCCATCACCGGCCGTTATGTCCAAGTGGATGTGAATGGTGAGCCACACCGTATTTTTTATGAAGAGGCCGGTCAAGGCACGCCTTTGATTTGCCTGCACACCGCTGGCGCCGACTCGCGGCAGTGGCGCCATTTGCTCAACGACCCCGAGATCACCGATCGGTTTCGTGTGTTGGCCTTTGATCTGCCTTACCACGGTCGATCCACCCCACCCGATCAATGGTGGCTGCGCAAGTACCAATTGACCGCCCAAGGTTATGCCGATGTGATTCGCGCTTTTTGGCTAGAACTGGGCTTGGTCAAGCCGGTGGTCATGGGATGCTCCATGGGCGGCGCCATTGTGCTGAAAATCGCCGTGGATTACCAAAAAGAACTGCAGGGCATTGTGGGCTTGGAATCTGCTGCGTTTGCACCCGGTCGATACAACGAGTTTTTACACCACCCTGCCATCCACGGCGGTGAGCTTTGTGCGAGCTACACCATGGGTCTGTGTGCCCCCACGACACCTGAATCCAACAAGCGGGAAAACTGGTGGTACTACGCGCAAGGTGGTCCTGGCGTCTATGCCGGTGATGTGTTCTTTTACAGCTTTGACTGGGATGGCCGTGAGTCCATCAAAACCATTGACACCCAAAAATGCAAAGTGTCATTGCTGACCGGCGAATACGACTACTCGGCCACCCCCGCCATGTCTGAGGAAGTGGCGGCTTCGATTGCGGGATCACGCTATACCTTGATGAAGGGCATGGGCCACTTCCCCATGGTCGAGGACTACCCTGGCCTCAAGCGCTACCTGATGCCAGAACTCCAATTGATGATCGCCTAAGACAACTTCAAGCCCACAGCCCCGAGCGTCTGGCGACTGGCCAAGGCGTCTTGGGCCTGTGCGGCCTGCTTGAAGTCAAAGTAGTCGGGCTCAGGCAAGCGAATCACGCCACGCAACAATTGATCGAAAAAGTCGGCGCTGCG
>CAMDJU010000245.1 GCA_945900695.1 Bordetella parapertussis
CTGCGCCAACTCGGCCTTGCGGCCTTGGCCACCGGCGCAGCCCTGCCCAGCCAGTTGCCACTGCTCGAAGCGGATGCCATGCAGTCCTTGGGCCAGCGCGGCTGGCAACCCGACTACCTCACCGTGCGCCGTCGCCAAGACCTGCAAGCGCCCCAAGCGGGGGACGCCCTGGTGGTGCTGGGCGCGGCGAAGTTGGGCAAGACGCGCTTGATTGATAACTTGGAAGTTTGAGGTGCTGGCCCCAAGCCCCGACCCACTGTCTCAAAGGTGGGTTACAGGGTTGCCTGTGGGCGAAGCAGGTGCGCTGGGCGCATTGGCTTGCAATCGCTCAGCCAACCAAACTTTGATGATCGACTGCCGCGTCACACCGAGCTTGCTGGCTTCGCGGTCCAGCGAATCCACCATCCAGGCTGGGAAATCAACATTCACCCGCTTTGGCGCCTGCAACACACGCTTGGCCTTGGACAAGTCCAAATGGGCCGTGATGTCGACCCCTTCGTCAAACTGCCGTTCAAATTGATCAGCCTTCATACAGCGCCACCTCTTCTGTTCGTGCTCGGCGCACGGAAATCAACCGGATATTGACTCCACGGTAAGTGATCACCGCGGACCAATGCTTTCCCTCTATCAGCCCAATGACCAAAAACCTCGGCTCATCCGCAGTTCTTGCGGGAATCTCCAACAGCATGGGGTCACCCCAGAGTGCTTGAGCATCCACAAAGCCAATGCCATGTTTAACGAGGTTGGCATCGCTTTTGGCAAGATCGAACTCAAATAAGCTCATGGTATAGAAACTATACCTTAAGAGCGCCAAAATGCTTTCGCTAGAACAAATTTCTTGCTGATGGTTTGGGTGACACTGCAGTTGAACACTACTGGACGAACACACCACCAACGGCCTATTGACCCACATCCAATCTCAATTAAAATTCTTTTTTCATTCATAATTTCATTCAGCCCATGCCTACCCACACCGATCTGTTGCGCCTGCGCCTGGCCGTTGGCCCCCAATCAGGCACGCAATTGGCCAAAGATCTGGGCATCAGCCAGCCCACGGTGTCGCGCGCTTTGGCGACCATGGCGGGTGGGGTGCTGCAGTTGGGGCAGAAAAAAGGCTCGCGCTATGTGTTGCGCGATGCTGGGCGCGGCTTTGGCGATGTACCCGTGTTTCAGGTGGATGCCCATGGCAAGCTTCACGCGCAGGGCGTGCTGACGCCTGTTCGGCCCGATGGTTTTGTGTTCACCCCAGCCGATGGCATGCAGGTGCATTCAGCGGGTTTGCCTTGGTGGCTCATGGACATGATGCCGCAAGGTTACTTGGGCCGCGCCTATGCAGCGCATGTGGGCACCACATTGGGCCTGCCCAGCACGCTCAAAGAATGGACCGACAACCACGCCATGCGGGCATTGCTGGTGCATGGACATGACCTGGTTGGCAACCTGTTGCTGGGCCCCATCGCCCGAGAAAAATTCATCGCCATGGCCGAGCCTACCGCCCTGCCCTTGGCTGCCAAACCTGCAACTTATGCACGCTTGGCCGTGGCTGCGGCGCAAGGGGAGTCGCCGGGCTCGTCCGCTGGCGGCGAGCAGCCCAAGTTCACGGCCTGCGCTGAAACCGATGCGGGCCCAGCGCATGTGTTGGTGAAGTTCAGTGAACTACCCGACAGCCCGGTGAGCCAGCGTTGGCGCGACCTGCTGCTGGCCGAACACTTGGCTTTGTGCACCCTGCGCCAAGCGGGCGTGGCGGCGGCTGCCTCCGCCGTGGTGGACCATTCGGGCCAACGGTTTTTAGAGGTGGCGCGCTTTGACCGCGTGGGTGCGATGGGGCGCAAAGCCGTGGTGTCTTTGCGCGCGCTGGACGCAGAGTTTGTGGGTGACGCAAACCAACCCTGGCCGGTGGTGGTCAAGCGCCTGGCCGCGCTGGGTGTGGTGACGCCCGAAGCCGCCGATGCCGCCGAGTTGCTGTGGGCTTTTGGGGTGCTCATCGGCAACACCGATATGCACGCGGGCAATTTGTCTTTTGTGTCGGATACGGGCAGCCCCTACCACTTGGCCCCCGCGTATGACATGACGCCCATGGCGTTTGCACCCAACAGCGGCGGCAAGTTGAACAACGCCATCCCCAGCTTGGCGCTGCACGCCAGCGTGCGCAACAAGCATTGGCACCAAGCCTTGACATGGGCCCAAAGTTATTTGATTGCCCTGCAAAACTGCGGCCAGTTCAGTGCAGACTTTGCAGTTTGCATCGATGCGCTCCAAGCCCACATCGACAGCGCCAGTCAACAAGTGGCGCGATTGGGTTGACAAGCCATGGTTTTTTAGATATCTTAAAGATATCAAATTAACCACCCACCGCACATGAGCACCCCCAGCACCCAAATCGCATTCCGCTATCGCCCGCAAGACAGCGCCACCGGCATCACCCGCGAAACGGCCAAACGTTTGGCCAACACCTTGGGGGTGGATGAAACCCAAGTCATCCACATGGCCTTGCGCGATTTGGCGCTGAAGACTTTGCCGCAATACGAGGCCGATGACGGCCCTTTGTCGCCTGCACAAATCAAACAACTTCAAAAGTCCACGCCGAAAGCCAAAGGCGGCACGCTATTTAGCAGCTTGTTTGACATGGACAAGCCTGCATGACGGCATGGGCCGAGCCCGTCGCAGGTGACATCGTTTGGTGCCATTTCCCCGACCATGTCCAGCCCAAGCCCAAACCCCGGCCAGCGCTGATTTTGGCCACTAAAGTGGATGATGAAGGCGTGGTTTTTGTCAACGTGGCGTATGGCACCAGCCAAAAAACCAAGCGACTGTTTGCGGGCGAATTCGCCATTGCAAAAGCCGATCACCCAGTTGCCCACGCCAGTGCTGGATTGAGTTTTGACACCAAATTCAACCTGAAAGCGGTTTGCGAATTGCCGTTCAACAACGACTATTTCTCGGTGCCGCCCCATGCGCCGCATGGTCAAACGCCCAAGTTGGGTGTGCTGCACCCGAGCATGGTGAGGGTGGCCGCCAGCGCTTATGCAGCCGCTCGTACCTGAGCTTATTCTCCCTTGGCCCCACGCCCCATCAGCGCCGCCACGGCTTGCTGTGGCGATGAATGGCCTTGCAGCACCGCCACCACCGCCTGCGCGATGGGCATGTCCACACCCAGCTGCTGGGCGCGTTGCACCACGGTGTGGGCGGTGTACACACCCTCGGCCACATGTCCCAAGGCTTGCAAGATATCGGGCAGGCTTTTGCCCTGCGCCAACGCCACGCCGACTTGGCGGTTGCGGCTCAGGTCGCCGGTGGCGGTGAGCACCAAGTCGCCCAAGCCGCTCAAGCCCATGAAGGTGTCGGCGCGTGCGCCCATGGCCAGGCCCAGGCGGGTGATCTCTGCCAGGCCGCGTGTGATGAGCGCGGCCCGGGCGTTCAGGCCCAGTTGCATGCCGTCGCACAAGCCGGTGGCAATGGCCAATACGTTTTTGACCGCGCCACCCACTTCCACACCCACGATGTCATCGTTGCCGTACACGCGCAGGCTGGGGCTGTGAAACACCGCGGCCATGCGCTCACGCACCCAATCATGGGCGCTGGCCGCGACCAAGGCCGTGGGTTGGCCGCGCGCGACTTCGATGGCAAAACTCGGGCCGCTCAAAGCGCCGCCGCTCAAGCGGGGGTCGACCGCATGGGCCACTTCGTGGGGCAAAGGGCCGCCGGTATCGGGCGCAAAGCCTTTGCACACCCACACCACAGGGGTTGCGCCCACATGGGGTGCCAAGCTTTGCAAGGTGCTGCGCAAAGCGGCCACGGGGGTGGCAATGACCAACAGATCCAATCCGGGCAATACCTCGGTCAAAGCTTGATGGCTGATTTGCAAGCGGCTGGGCAAAGCCACGCCGGGCAGGTACTGGGTGTTGGTGCGCTCGCGTTGCAGTCTTTGGGCGTTCTCAACGCTGCGCGCCCACAGCACGACTTGGTGTTGTTGCGCGGCGCTGATGGCCAATGCTGTGCCCCAGGCACCGGCGCCCACCACGGCCACTTTCAAACCGGGGGTGCTCAAAAAAACCTCCCGCAGTGCTCAGTCGATCACTGAACCGCTGGATTGGCCGCTGCTTGCAAGGCCTGCTGCTCGTACATGGCCTGGAAGTTGATTTCTGTCAGGTGCACCGGCGGAAAGCCAGCGCGCTGCACCACATCGGCCACATTGCCGCGCAGGTAGGGGTAGACGATTTGCGGGCAGGCAATGCCCACCAGCGGGCCCATTTGGTCCTCGGGCACGCCGCGCACTTCAAAAATGCCAGCCTGTTTGGCCTCGACCA
>CAMDJU010000246.1 GCA_945900695.1 Bordetella parapertussis
CCACGCGCCACGCATGGCCGGTGATGGCCACATAGGGCTGCACCAGCTTTTCCAACAAGGCATGTCCAAACACCTCCACGCGCGCCTGCTCCCACTGCTGGCGCTGCTGCACAAACAGGCTTGGCCAGTCGTGCGCGATCAAGGCTTGCCAAAGCCCATCGGGGGCTTGCAGCAAGATGGCGTTTTCGTCGAACACGGTGAGCGCGTCGCGCAAGGCACCGCGCTGCTGGGTCACGCCTTGGCGCGCAATGTCTTGGGCTTGCAACTGGTTCAAGCGGCGCTTGCTGCGGCCAAAGCGCAGCCAACACAGGCCGTTGAAAAAGTCGTGCAGGTTGTCGCGGGTGGGGATGCGCTGCTGCGCATGGATGAAGGCCTCATAGGCCTGACCCTTGGGCAGCTCGCTTTGCGGCACAAAGCACAGGTCGGCGCGCCCCAAGCGCTGGGCAGCGTGGTTGAGCGCCTGGGCCACGCTGTGCCCCGACACCACCGCCGTGCACACCGGTTGCCCGAGCGCAACCCAGGGCGCAAACCAAGGGGCTTGCCAATCGATGGCCGACCAGGGGTCTGCCGGGCTCAGGCTTGCATGCGCCATGCCAGCGTCTCGCCACCGCACAAGGGTTTGATGGCAGCGTCGCCGAAAGGCAAGGTCTCGGGCAAGGTCCAGGCTTGGCGCGCCAGGGTAATGCGCCCGGTGTTGCGTGGCAGTCCATAAAAATCGGGGCCGTGAAAGCTGGCAAAGCCCTCGAGATGGTCGAGCGCGCCTGCGTCATCAAAAGCCTGGGCGTACATCTCCATCGCGCTCAGCGCCGTGTAGCAACCCGCGCACCCGCTGGCGTGCTCTTTCAGGTGTGCGGGGTGGGGGGCGCTGTCGGTGCCCAAAAAAAACCGCGCGCTGCCCGAGGTCGCAGCTTTGACCAAGGCCAGCCGGTGGGTTTCGCGCTTGAGCACGGGCAAACAGTAGTAGTGCGGGCGCATGCCGCCCAAAAACAGGGCATTGCGGTTGAACAGCAAATGGTGGGCGGTGATGGTGGCGGCGGTGGGCCCGTCCGCTTGGGCGACAAACTGCGCCGCCTCTTGGGTGGTGATGTGTTCCATCACGATTTTGAGTTCGGGGAAATCGCGCCGCAGCGGTATGAGGTGGCGCTCAATGAACACCGCCTCGCGGTCAAACAAATCCACCGAAGGGTCGGTGACTTCACCGTGCACCAACAGCAACAAACCAAGGCGCTGCATGGCCTCCAAGGTGGCGCTGATTTTGCGCAAGTCGGTCACGCCCGCATCGCTGTGGGTGGTGGCCCCGGCCGGGTAGAGCTTGCAGGCCACCACACCGGCGTCTTTGGCGCGCGCGATCTCATCGGGCGGCAAGCTGTCGGTGAGGTACAGGCTCATCAGCGGGTCAAAGGTCGCGCCTTCGGGCAAAGCGGCCATGATGCGCTGGCGGTAGGCCATGGCCAGCTCTGTGCTGGTGATGGGCGGCTTCAAGTTGGGCATCACCAGGGCGCGGGCAAATTGCGCGGCGGTGTGGGCCACCACCGCTTGCAGGGCCGCGCCGTCGCGCAAATGCACATGCCAGTCGTCGGGTTGGGTGAGGGTCAGGGTGTCGGAATTCGAAGGGTTGGCGTTCATGCCCGCATTGTCCCATCGGCACGGGCGAACCGAAACCCTGGCCCGCTCATCAAGGTCTGCAGCCATCAAGACCCGCCATGGCAATGGCTCTGTTGTGGCCGCGGATTGCCGTGCGCAGGCATTGATTTGGCAGAGCCCGCTCAGGCGTCGATTGGTGCCTGAGCGGCCAAGTCGGCCTTGCGCTGCAAAAAGCCCCACAGCGCATGGGCGGCGGTTTTGGGGGTGGTGGCGTTGGCGCGGGCCGGTTTGACCCGGTAGGCACGCAGCAGCATGGCCTGGTCAGGGTGCGGCCACAGGTGCGAAGCGGCACGCACCAACAACTGCTCGCGCAACTCTTTGGCCACCGCGCTGTGCGGCAAAAAAGCCAAGCCGTGCCCCGCCAAGGCCATGGCTTTCAAGCCCTCGGCCATGTCGGTCTCGTACACCCGGTCCAGGTGGATGGGCACCGGTGCGCTTTTGAGGATCAGGTCAACGATGCGCCCCAAATAGGCCCCAGGCGCATAGCCCAAGTAAGGCACATGGGCAGTGGCGCTGCCAGGCAACTGGAACAGGGGTTGGCCATCGGCACGCGATTTGGCGTAAGGGCCCATCACCTCTTGGCCCAGCTCCACCATTTCGTAGCGGTCGGCATCCAACTCGATGGGTTGCGACGGGTGGTAGTATGAGATCAACACATCGCAACTGCCCTCGATGAGGTGCAGCACCGCGTCATGCACATTGAGCGCGATCAAGCGGCTTTTGATCGGCCCAAACTCCTCGCGCAGGCTCGACACCCAGGCCGGGAAAAAGGTGAACGCCAGCGTGTGCGGGACGGCAAAGGCAATCACGTCTTGGCCGGCTGAGGCCTGGGCGCGCAACATGGCGCGGGTGCTGTTCAAAAACTGCAGCATGTCCAGCGCCTGCGCATACAAGGTCTCGCCGGCCGCGGTCAAGCGCGTGGGGTAGGAGGAGCGGTCCACCAGGTCAGAACCCGCCCAGGCTTCGAGCGACTGGATGCGGCGCGAAAACGCGGGTTGGGTGACGTGGCGCAGCTGCGCCGAGCGGCTGAAACTGCGGGTTTCGGCCAGGCTGACAAAGTCTTCCAACCACTTGGTTTCCATCAGGGCGCCCCGGGCCTCATGCGCTGCGGCCCTCTTGCACGGCGTGGCAAGCCACTTGCGCGCCATCGATGGCTTGCAAGGCCGGACGCTCGCTGCGGCAGCGCGCATTGGCCAAAGGGCAGCGCGGGTGAAAGCTGCAGCCCGTGGGCGGTTGCAGGGGGTTGGGCACCTCGCCTTGCACCGGCGTGCGCTCGCGACCGTGGTCGCGCATGCGCGGGATGGCGTCGATCAGCATGCGGGTATAGGGATGGCGCGGCTGCTCAAACAAGCGCCGCGTGGGCGCGACCTCGACCAAGCGGCCCAGGTACATCACCCCCACTTGGTCGCTGACGTGGCGCACCACGGCCAAGTTGTGCGAGATGAACAAATAGGTCAGCCCGCGCGCGCGCTGCAAATCACCCATGAGGTTGAGCACCTGGGCTTGCACGCTCACGTCCAGCGCCGAGGTGGGCTCGTCACACACCAAAAACTCAGGCGCGGTGGCCAAGGCGCGGGCGATGGAGATGCGCTGGCGCTGCCCACCCGAAAACTGGTGCGGGTACTTGCCCAAGTCGGCGGCACCCAGGCCCACCGATTGCAGCAAGCCCACCACCGCGTCTTGGGCGTCGGCACGGCTGCCCGACAAACCATGCTCGAGCAAAGGCTCGGCCACCACGTCGCCCACCGTCCAGCGCGGGTTGAGGCTGGCATAGGGGTCTTGAAAAATCATTTGGATGCGCCGGCGCAAGGCCAGGGCATCGCGCCCGGCAAACGCGGCGTGCGCGTCTTGGCCGTCAAACTGCACCTGGCCCCGGCTGGGCTGGTACAGGCCCACCAACAAACGTGCCACCGTGCTTTTGCCGCAGCCCGACTCGCCCACCAAGGC
Organism: Bordetella parapertussis; assembly: GCA_945900695.1. Taxonomy (GTDB): domain Bacteria; phylum Pseudomonadota; class Gammaproteobacteria; order Burkholderiales; family Burkholderiaceae_C; genus Limnohabitans; species Limnohabitans parapertussis_A. The sequence continues at coordinate 3,592 of CAMDJU010000246.1, forward strand.
CATGGTTTGGCCGCGTGGGATGGCAAAGTCCACCCCATCGACCGCATGCAGCCACTGACGCGGTTGGCGCTCGAGCACGCGGTTAAGCCATGGCGCCGACACGTCAAAGTGGCGCGCCAGGTCATGCACCTGCACCAAGGGCAATGGGGGCTGTGGACCCGCAGCACTGGCGGTTCTGTGTGGGTGGCCGCTGCTCGATGCGGGGCCCGGGTTTGGCGTGTTGGGCGCGGCGATGGCAATCGCCTCCCCCACCAAGGCCTTGGCCGGAATGGGGTTGTCGATCAACCAACACGCGGCCAGGCCTTGGCCCACGGCTTGCAATGGGGGCCGCTGCTGGGTGCAGCGCGGCAGGGCATGGGCACAACGCGGGTGATAGGCGCATCCGCTGGGGATGGCATTCAAGCGCGGCATGCTGCCGTCAATTTGGTGCAAGCGCTCGTCTTCGCCATCGATGTCGGGAATGGAGGCCATCAGCCCCGCGCTATAGGGGTGGGCACTGCGATGGATGACCGCGTCCACCGGGCCGATTTCGGCCACCCGCCCGGCGTACATCACGGCCACGCGGTCGCAGGTTTCGGCGATCACGCCCATGTCGTGGGTGATCAGCACCACCGCCGCGCCGCGCTCGCGGCACAGGCGTTTGAGCAGGCCAATGATTTGCGCTTGCACCGACACATCCAGCGCCGTGGT
>CAMDJU010000247.1 GCA_945900695.1 Bordetella parapertussis
GCCTCACAGGGCCCCATGTACGCCATGTTCGAAGCCGAGTTCGGCATCAGCATGGTGCGCGCCGATGAACGCTTGCGCGCAGTTTTGCCCGACGAACAACAGGCACAATGGCTTCAGGTGAACACAAACACCCCACTGCTCAGTGTGGAGCGGGTGGCTTTCACCTACAACGATCTGCCCATGGAGCTTCGCCGAGGGCTGTACCGCACCGACATGCACCACTATCGAAATCAATTGTTCTGAATCTGACATGCAATTTTCACGTCATCTTTTTGTCGTCCAATAGAATTTGCCACTTTGTTGTTGACCCTTTTGTTTTTCCCACCCCCAGACCAGGACCATCACCCATGACCGAGACAGCCCCCAAACGGCCTGAGTTTCGCAACATCAATGCGCTGACCGATTTACCCTCCTACCGCCTGCCCCCCGCCGGTTGGGTGTCCATCTTGCATCGCATCAGCGGTGCATTGATGTTTTTGTTGTTGCCCTTCATCATTTGGATGTTTGACATGTCGGTCTCGTCAGAGATTTCATTTGCCAAGTTCAAATATGCATTCAATGTGGGCCTGGGCTTTGTGCCGGGTTGGTTCATGAAACTGGTGGCCTTGGCCTTGATCTGGGCCTATTTGCACCACTTGATCGCAGGCATTCGCCACCTTTACATGGACGTGCAACATGCCGTGAGCAAAGAGTTTGGGCGCTCCTCCGCCCTTGCCACCCTGGGTCTGTCGATCGCACTGACCGGGGTGCTGGGTGCCAAGTTGTTTGGCCTGTACTGATCTCAAGAAGGAAAGAAACACATGTCTGTCAACTTCGGTTCCAAACGCGTGGTGGTCGGCGCCCATTACGGGCTGCGTGACTGGCTGGCCCAGCGCATCACTGCAGGCCTGATGGCCTTGTTCACCTTGCTGGTGTTGGTGCAACTGGCCTGGGGCAGCGGCCCCATTGGCTATGACAAATGGGCGGGCATCTTCAGCAGCCAATGGATGAAAGCACTGACCTTTGCCATCATTGTGGCCATGGCCTACCACATCTGGGTGGGTGTGCGCGACATTTGGATGGACTACATCAAACCCGTGGGCGTGCGCCTGGGCTTGCAAATTTTCACCATGGTCTGGCTGGTGTCTTGCACCGGCTGGGCGATTCAAGTTCTCTGGAGGCTGTGACCCATGTCTAGTTCAAGTTCCATCGCCCGACGCAGGTTCGATGTCGTCATTGTCGGCGCCGGTGGCTCAGGCATGCGTGCCTCGCTGCAATTGGCGCGTGCCGGTCTGAATGTGGCCGTGCTGTCCAAAGTTTTTCCCACCCGCTCGCACACCGTGGCGGCCCAAGGTGGCATTGGTGCGTCCCTGGGCAATATGTCTGAAGACAATTGGCACTATCACTTTTACGACACCATCAAAGGGTCGGATTGGCTCGGCGACCAAGACGCCATTGAGTACATGTGCCGTGAAGCACCCAAGGTGGTGTATGAGTTGGAGCACATGGGCATGCCCTTTGACCGCAACCCAGACGGCACCATTTACCAGCGACCATTTGGCGGCCACACCGCCAATTACGGCGAAAAACCTGTGCAACGCGCATGTGCTGCTGCCGACCGCACTGGTCACGCCATGCTGCACACGCTCTACCAACAAAATCTGCAAGCCAACACCACATTCTTTGTGGAGTGGATGGCCTTGGACCTGATCCGCGATGCCGAGGGCGATGCGGTGGGTGTCACAGCACTGGAAATGGAAACCGGCGAGATGTACATCCTGGAGGCCAAAACAGTGATGTTGGCCACCGGTGGTGCAGGCCGCATTTTTGCAGCATCGACCAACGCTTTCATCAACACGGGTGACGGCTTAGGGATGGCCGCACGCGCTGGCATTCCCTTGGAAGACATGGAGTTTTGGCAGTTCCACCCCACGGGCGTGGCCGGTGCCGGCGTGTTGCTGACCGAAGGCTGCCGTGGCGAGGGCGCGATTTTGCTCAACAGCAATGGCGAGCGCTTCATGGAGCGTTATGCGCCCACTTTGAAAGACTTGGCCCCACGCGACTTTGTCTCGCGTTGCATGGACCAAGAAATCAAAGAAGGCCGCGGCTGCGGCCCCAACAAAGACTATGTGCACTTGAAGCTCGACCACCTCGGTGCCGAGACCATCATGAAACGCTTGCCTTCGGTGTACGAAATCGGCCACAACTTTGCCAACGTCGACATCACCAAAGAGCCCATCCCTGTGGTGCCCACCATCCATTACCAAATGGGCGGCATCCCCACCAACATCCACGGCCAAGTGGTCACGCAAACCGCCACCGACCACAACGCGGTGGTGAATGGCTTGTACGCGGTGGGTGAGTGCTCTTGCGTGTCGGTGCACGGCGCCAACCGCTTGGGCACCAACTCGCTGCTCGATTTGCTGGTGTTTGGCAAAGCGGCGGGCGACCACATCGTCGACTTCCACCAGAAAAACAAAACCCACAAGCCGCTGCCTGCCAATGCCGCCGACTTGTCCTTGGCCCGCTTGGCCCGACTCAATGGCAATGCCGATGGCGAATACGCCCAGGACGTGGCCAACGACATCCGCGCCAGCATGCAGTTCCACGCCGGCGTGTTCCGCACCCAAGCCAGCATGGACGAGGGCGTGCAAAAAATTGCCGCACTGCGCGAGCGCGTCAAACACATTGGGCTCAAAGACAAGTCCAACGTTTTCAACACTGCCCGCATCGAGGCCTTGGAGGTGGAAAACCTCATCGAATGTGCCCAGTCCACCATGGAGTCTGCGGCTGCCCGCCACGAAAGCCGTGGTGCCCACACCGTCAACGACTACGGCGATACCCCAGAGCACGCCGCCGGTCGCAACGATGCCGAATGGCTCAAACACAGCCTGTGGCACAGCGCCAGCAACAGCCTGACCTACAAGCCGGTCAAGCTCACGCCTTTGACCGTCGACAGCGTGCCGCCCAAAGTGCGCACCTTCTGATCGAGACCCCCTCTTCCGGCAACCCTCTTTAGCAGCAAAAACACCATGAAACGCACGTTCAAAATTTACCGCTACGACCCTGAGCGCGATGCCAAGCCCTACATGCAAACCATCGAGGTTGAACTCGACGGCCACGAGCGCATGTTGCTCGACGCATTGATGAAAATCAAAGCCCAAGACCCAACATTCTCTTTTCGCCGTTCCTGCCGCGAAGGCGTGTGCGGCTCGGACGCCATGAACATCAATGGCAAAAATGGCTTGGCCTGTTTGACCAATATGCTCAGCCTGCCCGGCGACATCGTGCTCAAACCCTTGCCTGGCCTGCCCGTGATCCGCGATCTGATCGTGGACATGACACAGTTTTTCAAGCAATACAACTCGATCAAACCTTATTTGGTCAACGAGACCATGCCACCGGAAAAAGAGCGTTTGCAGTCCCCCGAGGAACGCGATGAGCTCAACGGTTTATATGAATGCATTTTGTGCGCCAGTTGCTCGACCAGCTGCCCCTCGTTTTGGTGGAACCCCGATAAATTCGTCGGCCCGGCCGGCCTGTTGCAGGCCTATCGCTTCATTGCCGACAGCCGCGACCATGCCACCGCTGAGCGACTGGACAATTTGGAAGACCCCTACCGTTTGTTCCGCTGCCACACCATCATGAACTGCGTCGATGTTTGCCCCAAGGGCCTGAACCCGACCCGTGCGATTGGCAAGATCAAAGAGTTGATGGTCAGCCGCACCGTCTGAACCCGTGCCATGAACACCGTTGTCCACCCCTCTTTGGCCGACCACGAATGGATCGGTGAACGGGCTTTGAGCAAGCTGCGCTGGCGCTGCCGCCGTGGCTTGTTGGAGAACGATTTGTTTGTCGAACGCTTTTTCCAGCGCCATGCCCACAGCTTGACCACCTTTCAAGCCCGAGGCCTGACCCTGCTGATGGACCTGTCTGACAATGACTTGCTCGACCTGTTGCTTGGACGCACCCCAGCGCCCAGCGATGTGTCAGATGAATTCACGGCTGTGCTGCAACTGTTGCGCGCCACGGCGATGCCTGCCACTTCCGCTCCCACCCCTGCCTAGGAATAACACCATGAAAATTGCAGATTACAAAGCCACCCTGTCTTTCAGCAACGGTCAACCCGGTATTGATATGCCGGTGTATCAAGGCAGCATCGGCCCAGATGTGGTCGATATTCGCAAGCTGTATGGCCAAACCGGCATGTTCACTTACGACCCAGGTTTTTTGTCCACCGCGTCTTGCCAATCCGCCATCACCTACATTGACGGTGACAA
>CAMDJU010000248.1 GCA_945900695.1 Bordetella parapertussis
TGAATTCATGGGGATATCTCGTTTCATAGCGTGAAATAAATAAAAACAGCCTTAAGGGTGGCTGCGGACGCATTTTAAAGCATTGAAAAGGTTTGGCAGATGCATTGTTTGATGAACGGCTCAACAACACTGGGCCTGTGACTTCAAGGACCGTGATGCGCAGCCATCACATAGCTGACACCCCCCTTTGGGGCCTGGCGCTTGGATCGCAAGAAACCAGCACAGGCCTCTCAGCGTTTCCTCTGCCAGGGCTCCAAGCGGTCGTCCGGCGGCACGGTTTCGTTCCACGGCGGGGCCGGGGCGTAGGCTTTGGCGTCGGAGCCGACCCACCGAGATTGGGCGTATAAATTGACCGGTCTGGCCACCATGGCTCCGCCGTCTCGCGTCAATGGCTTCCAACTGAAACTGGCGATGAACCGGCTGGGGCTGGTTAAAAACGCTTCTAAAGGAATGTTCCAATAAATGCCCTTGTCAAAAGAACCCTCGCCAAATTCTTGAGCAGACATATTTGTTTTGGTGACAAAGGCCCCCATGGTCGCGCCATTGGCAAAGGTTTTGGCCACAGACCACGTGGCGCCCACATCACCAGCCAAATACTGCCCCACACTCAAAGATGTTTGGATGCCTTGAAAAGGTGTCGTCCAGTAGGCGGTGACGTGGCCGGTGTCATGGGTTTGATTGGGCCTGAAGCCAAAGTCTTGCTCAAAGTTTCTGGCTTGAACGCGGTTGACATCCACCCCCAGGCCCCAAGAGGAGCCGGGCTGCCTGTAAAGAAGCTCCGAGCCCACGCCGCCGTACATGGTCTCAAAATAACCGGCATATGCAGAGGCATACCAACTCCGCGACAGTCTCTCTGACTTGTCGATGCTGAGATTGTCCAGCGTGGTTCGGGCCGTGATCAGGTATTCGCGCAAATACGTTCTGACACGTGCTGTGGTGGTGGACCACCCAGGCGTGATGAATTGATCATAGTTGTCAACCACCCTGTGGGCAGCAGTCCCACGCAGCTTCGTATTCCAAGGTAAATTGGCTTTGGCAACGGCCGTCAAACGCAACTGGTACAAATAGCCATTGGGCCCGCCGAGCAAGGGGAGGTAGTCGAAGCCAGGTTCGAGTTGAAAAAAGCTTGGCGGCCGGTTAAATAAGGGTTGGCCGGATGTGCCCTGCTTCTCATAAATGGGGCCCTGCACCAACACGGGTTGGTTCACCCTTGGGGCTGAAGTTTTGGCCCGCGCCCAGGTTTCGCGATCGACCTTCTCCACGGCCAACACATCACCCACGGCATGGTGGTGAATTTCAAACCGCTCGACTTCGGCGGGCGCATCCCGCTGCAACACGGACAGGGCTTTTTCCAAGCGGTCACTGGTGTACGGGTGATGCGTGTCGGCCGCTTCCACGACCACCGTCTGGTCTTGGCGATAAATTTGACGGGTGCGCCATAAGGTGAGACTGTCCATATCGCGTGCCGTTGCTTGCCAGTCCGGTTCGGCTTGGGGCCGTTGCAAACGCACTGCAGGCACGGGCGGCGCGGTGACCTTGGGCACGGCCAAACCAGAGAGGTCGGTATAAAAAGTCAGGCCCAGCGACCAGGTGGTGCCACGCTCATAACCCAGTGACACATCCAAACCCGCAGTGGGCCGGTAAACCAGGCCCACATTGAGTGGGGTTTTTTGTGGCAGGTTGTTGTCTTGTGGTTCGCGCTGGTAATGGTTACCGTCGTACTCTAGCTTGAAAACGGTTTTCCAAGGGCTTTGGTATTCCAAGCCGCCGAACCAGGCGGCATCGCCACGAAACCAAGTTTCGGTTGAAAAATTTCCGCCTTCTCCTACATTGATTTGGCGCAAGTCCATTTTGCTGCCCAATAAACTGCTCAAGGGGTTGCGCACATCGCCGCGGTTGCCCAAATAACCCCAGCCCATGCCCAAAGAAGCGTCCAGACGGCCCCAGCGCTTGTTGGCCACCACATATTCAGAACTGTAAAGACCCGTGCCGCCAAAGTCACGCCAACCCACCGACAACTCAGGCAGCGCATCGCTTTCGCGCCATGCGCGCAATTTCAAATCAAAGCTTTTGTCTTTGTAAGGCAGGTCACCACTGAAAGCTTGCGGACCGTATAAGCGGTTTTCCACATCTATGTATCGAAAACCTCCCTCCACCCCATCCAAAGGCTGAAAGATCACATTGACAAAGTTCAAGGGTGACAAACGCACAAAGTTCAAACCAAAATGCCCTGCTGAGCGCATGCGGGCCGTGGGGGTTTGCAACAAGCCCACCATGCCCCAGTTGCTGGCGCTGGCCTGCGGTTCAAACTGCTGCCCCGCCACATCCCACTGCCGCAAGCCCGGGGATGGCGGGGCAGGTTTACGCTCGATGCTGGTAAATCCATCTTCGAGCATTTGTCCAGAGACGCCCTGATGCGACAACCACTGCGCCCAAGCCTGATTGATTTCAACAGGTAACCCAGCGCCATTACTGGGCACCCACAACCAGGCACCAGGTGCAGGTTCGTCTTGCGCCTGTGGGTTCCAAGGTCTCAGGCCCAGGTGCTGGATGCGCCCATCTGGCTGAACCAACCAAGCACGTTCAGCGCGGTGATCGGGCCAGCAAGCTGACAAATAGTCGCGCCCCAAGGCGCCTGGACGGTGGGCCACGTCGCAAGCGCGGCCCAGCTCGTCGAGCAAGCGAATGGTTTGCGGGCGCATCGGCAAGCGCAGGGTATCGGTGGGCAGCACCAGGGCGTCACGCCGAGGGTTGGCCAGCAGCCATTGGGCGTCCGCGGCTGCCAGTCGCACCCGACCAGTGGGCCCAAAGGTTCGCATCATGCGCTGCATGCTCAGCCAAGTTTGGGCACTGATGCGACCGTCTGTGCGCAACCGCTCCAACTGCGTCAACCACGCCCTTTGCTGAGCGCTTTGCAGCGTTTGCTCCTCGGGTGTGGCCCAGACCAGCCCCAAAGGGTATGCCCCATCCCAACTGGGTTGATTGAGCAGCCAAGCGCTCAAGGGGGTGGCTTGCGTCAACGACGCTTCACCAGGTGCTCCAACTTTCGACAAACCCACGCCAGGTTCAGTGGACGTGATTTGCTGGGCTTGGGCACCCAGCACAGCAAGCCCTGCAATGGCGTACAAGTACCAGAGCTTCTGCGCCCAAAGCGGCACCCTGTTCTTATTATGAAAAGACTGAAAAAAAAATTTGCTCTTCAGGCTTTCCATGACCCAAAGCCAAGGACCCGTCAAGAGGGCAGAGCGCCAGTTTTCGGCACATACCGATATAGCCCTCATCGGATCAATCCCATCGGTTGAAATTTAAAGCACACCGTCGGCGCAAGGCACTGCTCGCTGTAAACAACCTTCCCCTGGTGCAGGGCAAAGTATTGGACAAATACCCAGTCCTCACCCAAGGGCTGCGGGCTGCGCACCCAATCGCTGACCCAGCGGACGTCTGATGGCAAAGTGGGCGCCCCTTTGGGCGCGGAGCTGACTCGGGTTTGCATCAGATCAGCTTGGCCAAAACGATAGCCCGGCATGACGTCGAGCTCTCGGGTCCAAGTCAGGCTGGCGCCCAGTTGCGCCAGCGACTCCCAAGTCGGTGGAGAGCTGCGTTGTTGTCGCCACTCCACCGTGAGGCCGACAGCGGTTTGCAAGCGCCCATTGACCATGTGGACCATCTCGCGCTGTCCGCTGTACCAGCGCTCATGCACTTGTGCTTGGCCCTGCTGAGACAACACCTCACGGGCACCCAAGACCATGGCGGTTTTGCGGCCATCAATTTCAATCAGGAGATATTCAAACCCAGGTTTGAGGTCGATCACTTTCAAGCTGTTCTGAACACTTGATTGCAAAGAGCTGGTCAAAGCCCCCACATATTCGGGCGGACGCCAAGATGCACATGAGCACAGGACATAGCCAAACAACGTCAGCAAGATTAAGCGAACAAGCCCCAACAATTGCATATGGAAAAGCAGGCCAGCAGATAGATCAATAAAAAAGCGCCCCCACAGGGGCGCCTTCAGCAAAGTGAGGTTCGTATTACTTGGTTGTGGTCGTTGTAATGGTTGTGGTCGTTGTTTTAGCAGCGACCGCTTCGTCTTTCTTAGCCACCGCAGTAGCCACAACCGCCGCAGCCGCCACACCGGCAGCCACCAAACCAACCGTCGCGGCTGTTGCAGCGGCTGCTGCTGCTGCACCAGCTGCTGCTGCCGCACCAGCACCAGCTGCCGCTGCGGCACCACCGGCTGCCGCTGCGCCACCGGCCGCTGC